>JAJEAQ010000669.1 GCA_022822685.1 Trichodesmium sp. jk18x7bins.61 | reverse complement strand
TAGTAATATTTCTAGTCAGTCTATCAATTCTGATCAAAGCATCTGACTTCTTTACGGATTCAGCAGAGAATATAGGCTTATTTTTAGGACTGCCTTCATTTATTGTTGGGGTAACAATAGTATCAGTAGGAACATCTTTGCCAGAGTTAATATCCTCTATGGTTGCAGTATTCCAAAATTCCTCTGAGATTGTTTTCGGTAATGTTGTTGGCTCCAATATTGCTAACATTTTTCTAATTATTGGTACGGCATCATTTATTAGTAGTCCTTTGAGGATACAGTATGAATTAATTAATGTAGATTTGCCGATATTTGTCAGTTCAGGATTTTTATTGGGTTTAACTGTTTTAGATGGTAATTTTTCTATCAATGAAGCTATTATTTGTATTTTAGGATATGTTGTCTATGTTTTGTATACTATTAGTATTGGCAAAGAAGAACAACAGTCTCAGGCCGAAAATAATTTTAACAGCGACAGAAGTTTACCAGTAAAACAAATAATAATTCTAGTTGTTAGTTCACTGTTTATATTTTTAGGGGCTCGCTATACAATTGAGTCTGTCACTAAAATTTCAGAAATACTGAATATTGGTAAGGATTTGATTGCGGTGAGTGCAGTTGCCCTAGGCACTTCATTACCAGAAATTATAGTTACAGTTTCTGCCGCTAAAAAAGGAAACCCAGAAATTGCGGTGGGAAATGTTTTAGGCTCTAATATTTTTAACTCAGTAATGGTCATGGGAATACCCAGACTAACAGGTAACTTAGTAATTCATGAAGATGTTTTGACTAATGGGTTAGTAGTTTTATTAGTAGGAACAATTTTATTCTTTTTTGTCACTCAAGATAAACAGGTAACTCGTTGGGAAGGATTGACATTTTTTCTATTCTATGGATGGTTTATTGGTAATGTATTTGGATTAGTATGAGCAACTAAAGATTCGGGATCGACTACATAGTAATTGGGGAATCAACATAAATATTTGGTTCCTGCAAATAAAATGCTATGCCAAATTTTTTCAGTTCTTTAGAAATATTCTGATTTGCAACTTCCAAAAGTCGCTTTCTGAGCTGAATCGAGTTTTCACTTGAACCGAGAATAAAGAATGTCACTCTAGCGCGACTTTTATCTGTAGTTTCATGGTCAAATACTACTATTTTTGTACTACCAGGATCAATACCAAATACTGAATCTGTACTATTTTTAACCACCTGTTGAACCAGGGCTTTTTCTCGTTCTATCAGTTTTCTGCTAAAGTCTAAATATAGTAATACCATCACTTTTTTCCCACGGGTTACATTTTCAATTCCTGTATCAGATAGTAGGTTGTTAGGAACAATATATAGTGTACCAGTTGCTGCAATTCTAACTTTTGTAGAGCGCAAACCAATAGATTCTACTCTGCCATAAGTATCACCACTTGGTGATGAGAAACGAATATAATCACCAGGAACAAAAGGACGGTCTAAATACAGTACCATAGTACCAAAAAATTGCTCTAGGGTTTTGGAAGCAGCAAAACTAATAGCTATTCCACCAATAGACACACCAGCTAACAAACCTGTCAATGAAAAGCTTTGACTTTGAGCATAGCCTATGGCTGCTATAAATCCAATCGTTACATTGACTATAGTCTCAAACACTAAGAGCAATTCATCAACTTCTAAGCCAGATTTACGAATAATTTCAATGCTATATATCCTGAGTAACTGCTGAAGTAAGCTGGAAGCTAACCAAGCAATGCTAATAACTACAGCAAGAACTATTAAAGGATTGAGAAAATTATATAATGCTCTGTACTCTTCCAATCATACTAAGGAGAGAGAAATTAAAATCAAAGTCTCGGCTACTTGAAAAGGTTTTTTGAGTGGGCGAATAAAATTATTAGTAATTTCTTTGTCTGAATTAGGCCAAAAATTCTGCATCATTATATATGCCATTACCGGCGTATATTTTCCTATCAATATTGCGCCAATGACAAAGAGAAAAAAATCAGATAATTCGGAATGCTAGAACCTTGCAAAAGAACAAATAGCTGATTTATTTCATTAATTATATTTGAGAAAAACATCTGAAGTTAAACTGTAATTTTGGAGTCAACATAGATACTTGGTTGTTCTAGATCAAAAGCCATACCATATTCTTGAAGTTTAAAAGTAATTCTTTGGCTAGCATTATCTAACATTTGACGACGTAAATCCATAGATACTTTACCAGAACCTAAGATAAAAATGTAATCTGGGCTTGAGTTAGGTATTGGAAGGTCAAACTTTGTAAATCTTTAAAAGTAATATCAGTATTACGAGGGTCTATGCTAAATATATCCCTAGTACTTGCTAATATAACTTGACGTATTAATGCTTGTTCGTCAACATCTACCTGACGATAAAAAGTTAAATATAGAATAGACATAACTTTTTTAGCGGCGGTAAAGTTTTCAATGTTTACCTGTGTCAGAGAATTATTAGGAATAATAATTAATGTACCTTTGCCAGAAGAACGAATTTTTGTTGAGCGTAAACCAATTGATTCAACTCTGTCAAAAGTACCATCTGGGAGACCAATATAATCATCTACTACAAAAGGTCTGTCTATATAAAGTACAATACCGCCTAGTAATTGACTTAAAGTATTTTGGGCAGCAAAAACAACTGCTACACCTCCCACTCCTAGACTGGCAATAATACCAAATACATTAACTTGGTGAGTCTGAGCAAAAATGATGATTGCTATAACAATAATGATAAAGTTAGCAACAAACTTACCTACTATAAACAAATCAGTATTTGCTTTCCGGCCACTCCTGAATGCTGCTTCTATTAAATAAACATCAAAAAAAACTGTTTAACAAATTGAGAATCTAGCCAAGTAGTTGTAATAGTTAAAATTAAACTGAGGGTGATTTCTAGAAGATATAATTCAGAATAGGGTGTAACAGCTAAAAGAGTTGTCTCAGATATGGCAAGGGCAATTACTATTCCAATTAGCGATTGATTAGGAGATATAATAATTCTATATACTTCGGCAATTTCTGTAGATACTATTTTTCCTATTAACTCAGGAATTTTACGAATCCCTAGGATAGCGACTATTCCTATTATGCCTATAGCCGTTATTTATTTGCAGGATGTTACTCACATTGATTACTATTTGTTCTGGAAATTGAATATCTTCGAGCATAAATAAATCGTCTTACCTTTAATACTAATCTCTGAATTGGATTAATCGTACTGTGAAGGATAGCGATCGCTCAAATTTTATTCTCACTTCCAGAGTGGGAGAGCGATCGCTCCAGCACTACGGAGGAATATTGCTTTTATTTCTCTTTTTATTCAGGAAACTCAGGAATCACCCACTTAGGGGGAGTTATTCTTTTCTTCATCACTGCTGTTTCAGTCATTTCTAAAATTTGAGCAAGGAAAGTATCATTAATAAATTGTGATGTTGCTTCTGCATACCCCTTATTTGGGCATTTTTCACCCAAAACCCAACCATTTAGACAAGCTTCTGCGCAATTTATAGTATTTTCCATGAGAGCATCTAGACTCAACTGCATTAATTTTATAGTAGATAACATCTTCTAACTATCCACTTCAATCTCAACAGCTAGTTTTTAACATAAAATCATCAATGAAATGAATCAAAATAATTTAGATTTTCTTAGCTCTATCAATTAAAAAATATGTATTCATCCATCCCTTACCCTTAATCATAATAGATCCTCTGGGCTCTAATATATACTTACCTCTTAAATAACTGTATGTTGCTTCTGTAATTTGAATAGTATTAAGTATACCGTGAGATTCCATGCGACTAGCAGTATTAACAGCATCACCCCATAAATCATAAATAAATTTTTTTCTACCAATGACACCAGCAATTACAGGGCCTGTATTAATGCCAATTCTAATACTAAGCTGCATATTATTTTGGGCGTTGAATTTAACAATTCCCTGCTGCATATCTAGAGCCATTTCAGCAGTTGCCTCAGCATGATCTGGCCTAGGCTCTGGTAAGCCTCCAACTACCATATAAGCATCTCCAATAGTTTTAATTTTTTCTAAACCATATCTATCTGTTAACTCATCAAAGCCAGAAAATATTTCATTAAGCAAATTAACAAGTTGTATAGGATTAATTTTTTCTGATAGGTGAGTAAATCCTACTAAGTCGGCAAACAAAATAGTTACTTCTGCAAAAACGTCAGCAATATTTTTCTTTCCTTCCTTTAATTTTTCTGCAATAGGTTCGGGCAGAATACTTAACAACAATGCTTCTGATTTTTCTTGTTCAGCAGATAAAAATCTTTCTGCTTGCTTGCGTTGCTCAATTTCGGTAGAGACTCGATCAAACATTTGATTAAAAGCCATCATTACCTCGCCCAATTCATCTTGGCGCTGAACAGAAAGAGAATAAAATTTAACTTGATTTCCGTTTTTACTCAAAGCTTCTCCTACAGCCATTAAATCATCCCTTAATCTCAACACTGGAGCAATCAATGTTTCGCCTAAAACTAGCATTGTGACTAAAGTAACGAAGATAGATATAACTATTACAAGTAGTGTAATTCTGCCAATATATTCATATAACTTTGTTTGAATATTAGAAGCATTATGACGAGCAATTAATGTATAATTAATTCCCAAATAATCTGCTGACCAGGCAATATCATATCGTTTACCATCTCGACTTCTCTTACGTAAAATCTTTTTGTTCTCAAGTTGTTCAAAATTTATTTCTGGGGCTTCACCAATAGTTTCAATTAGTTTTCCTTCAGAATTATAAATTGCTACTCCCAAAATCACAGAATCTTTTGTCAATGTATTTTTGACCTTAATCTGAAAACTATCATCAGACATCATACTGGTTTGAGTTAAACTGACAATAGAATTAAAAATTTCTAGAGAAATATCTTCGATTCGGTTCATAAGTTCATCTTCTCTACGCTGATAAGATGGAATTAAAATGACGGTTTCAATTACTACAATACTCGCAAATATCCACAAAACTATTTGTCTGGATAAACGTGCTTTAAAAATACAAAGTAATCCTGATTTTTGGGAAAACATATAAATTTTTTTGTTGGTTGTATTTTCCTGGGGTTAAGGGAGCCGGCATTTCCTATGGCTCGCGCTCGTGCGCCAGCTATAGCCCGGCACTTCTTACTCCATCTATAATCTCTGATCAGGAAAGCCACTCCCCATCAATAAACCCCAACCAATTGTAGATACTCATCAAGCAGTAAAGAATCAGCAATTTTTTTTGCTTCTAACCCCTGACTAATGATGCCAATTGCTAAAAACTTTGCTTAAGTTAAATTTTCTATTTCTCAACATTATTTGCTGGAGTGAATGCTGGGTATTTACTAACTTTTGTTCTTTTCGTCGTTATTTTTCTCAGCTTATAGCTATAGTATTACTTTTCAAAATGGTATGACTCTTTAGAGACTGTTTGTCAAGTAAATATTAAGATAGCTAGAGTTTTGAATTCTTGTGGGTTACGGCAGACAATTAAAATTTCAACCCCACCCAGCGAGGTCTTATATGAGGAGATATTAACCTCTCAGGCACCCTTGGCAAGAATTTAATCTAAGTTTTACAAACAATCTCTAAGACCTTTAATTAATAATAAAATTTGTAGTTACGTTATGGTAATTTGGAATAACTATCTAGAATCTTCAAGAGAACTGGGACTATAACCGCTAGTTAAGCATTATCTGGTGAATTGGAGGCAGATAATTTTGGATTTGAAATTGTTAATTTTTGGGAATAATTTGTATTAAAATACAAGAGTTAATCAGCTTACTGGTGTGAGGCCAGAAAGTTACACCCTAGTCTGAATCAACAGGGCTTCTCCTTTGAGGAATAAATCACTACCAGACTGGCGGTGAGTCTGGGAATCCTAAACAAGCCGAATTTGTTCAACTTGTTGGAATGGAATACTGGGTAACTTGTATTTAGAATCGCCAGAACATAATCTCTGATTTGGTCAAATAGGTTCAAGCAAGAAATGTACAAAAATAAAACTGATATCCAGCCAAAATAATATACTAGATATCAGTTTTTAACTTGCTTCCCTCTGGGTAAGCTACATTCTGGAGGAAAGGAAAAAAGATCAAAGTCAAGTACCAATATAAAAATCTTACAATTCGCCTTCTTCCTTTCTGTGGTCAACAGAAAAATTCACAAATTATTGCTGATCTAAACTTTGGTCTAACTTACTACAACTCGGTTCAGCAACTCATAAAGGAAAGAATTAATAAAACCTAATGCTAAAGCACCAATCATGGCACTCCAAAATCCCCAACGTAAGCGAAATCCACTGACTAACCAGGCCGCTAAACCAAAGATAGCAATATTCATAAGCAGAGAAAATATAAAACCTGAAAGCACAATCTTAATTGGCAAAGCCAAAGTAACTAGAAACGGACGAACTAGAGCATTCAACAATCCAAAAACTGCCGAAGAAATTAACGCTATATTAAAATCATCAATTTCTACCCCTGTCGGCAACTTAGAGATAATAAACAAACTAAGTGCAGTCACAAACCAGAGAATTAAAAGTTCTACAATACTCATTTTATTTTATCCTTATATTTGCATTAACCTAAACATTAAATCGGAAGAGCATGACATCCCCTTCTTGAACAATATAATCTTTACCTTCACTCCTCATTAAACCTTTTTCCTTAGCATAATTTATAGAGCCAGCACCTACCAAATCTTCATAAGCAACAGTTTCTGCTCGAATAAAACCACGTTCAAAATCAGAATGAATTACACCAGCAGCTTGAGGGGCAAACATTCCAGCCTGAATCGTCCAAGCTCTAGTTTCCTTCTCACCAGTAGTAAAATAAGTACGCAATCCTAATAACTCATAAGTAGCTTTAATCAGAGATTTTAACCCACCTTCTTCTACTCCTAAAGCTGTCAAATAATCCACCCTTTCCTCCTCCGGTAACTCAATTAATTCTGATTCTACCTGAGCTGAAATTACCACAACTTGAGCATTTTCAGCAGCAGCAATATTGCGTACTTGCTCAACCCACTTATTACCACTAGCTAATTCATCCTCAGACACATTAGCAGCGTAAATTATTGGTTTAGAAGTGAGTAAATTCAAGGGCTTTACAATGGGAAATTCCTCTTCATTTAAGTCAGCCATTCTTACCGACTTACCCTCATTTAAGACAACCTCTAATTTTTTCAATACTTCCAATTCTGCCTGAGCATCTTTACTGGTACGAGCTTGTTTTTTAGTTCTTTCAATTCGGCGCTCAACCTGAGCTAAGTCAGATAAAGCCAACTCTAAATTAATTACTTCAATATCCCGCACAGGATCGACAGAGCCAGAAACATGAATAATATCCTCACTATCAAAACAACGGACTACTTGAACAATAGCATCAACCTCTCGGATATTAGATAAAAATTGATTACCTAATCCTTCTCCTTGACTTGCACCTTTAACCAAACCAGCAATATCAACAAACTCAATTCTAGTCGGAACAGTTTGGGCAGAATTAGAGATTTTAGTCAGCACATTTAACCGCTCATCTGGCACTGCCACCACACCAACATTGGGCTCAATTGTGCAAAATGGGAAGTTAGCAGCTTCGGCTTTAGCATTAGCAACTAAAGCATTAAATAGAGTAGATTTTCCTACGTTGGGTAGTCCGACAATTCCAGCTCTGAGCATAAATTTAAGTCAAAAGTCAAAAATAAAAGAAACTACAGTTTGTATCTCGATGCAATTACATATACAACTGCTTATCTAGTCAAGATAGCAGAATGCTTTGCTTGACAACTACTAGAACTAAAGCCAAAATCTAGTTTCTTAATTTAGATTAACAACTCTTTGCTCTGATACCAATTGTCTGTGAAGTTATCTAATTTATCCCCCTAGCCCCCCTTTGACAGGGAGAGAGAGGTAGTTAGTTACACTATTGCTGGAGAACGATATAACTTAACCCATAGAAATGCTTGAGCAAACTAAGGCTCCAATTATAGAAACTCTTAAAAATTGTGCCCAAAAACTCCATGCACCTTTTTATGCACCAGGGCATAAACAAGGAAAAGGCATTCCACAGCCAATGATTGATTTACTTGGAACAAAAGTATTTCGAGTAGATTTGCCAGAGTTACCAGAATTAGATAACTTGTTTGCTCCAGAGAGTGTAATTCAGGAAGCTCAGGAGTTAGCTGCAGAAACCTTTGGTGCATTACACACTAGGTTTCTAGTTAATGGATCAACTGTAGGAATTATCGCTGGAATTCTTGCTACTTGTGGGAGTGGGGACAAAATTATTCTGCCTAGGAATATCCATCAATCAATAGTTTCTGGACTAATTTTATCTGGAGCCATTCCGATTTTTATCCATCCTGAGTATGATTATGATTGGGACATGGCCTTGAGTGTAACTCCTGAATCTGTTGCCCAAGCTTTAGCAAAACATCCAGATGCTAAAGCAGTCATCATGGTTTATCCTACTTATCATGGTATTTGTGGAGATATTGTGGCGATCGCTCAACAAGTCCATAAGTATGATATTCCTTTATTGGTAGATGAAGCTCACGGTCCACATTTTGCTTTTCATCCAGAATTACCAACTCCAGCATTAACAAGTGGGGCAGATTTGACAGTACAGTCGATTCATAAAGTATTAGGGGCAATGACTCAAGCATCAATGCTGCATATTGGGAGCAAGCGTATAGATTTATACCGACTCAGCCAAGCTTTGCAGATGCTACAGTCTAGTAGTCCAAATTATTTACTTTTGGCTTCTCTTGATGCTGCCCGTCAACAAATGGCCTTGTTTGGTGAAGAATTAATGAGCCAAACTTTACGATTAGCTAATGATACTAGAAATAGAATTAGTCAACTGCCGAATTTTGCTGTGTTTGAGAATTCTTTAAACTTAGGATTTGTTTCTCTTGACCAAACTAGATTAACTATTAAAGTCTCTGATATGGGGTTGAGTGGGTATGAAGCTGATCAAATTTTGCATCAGGAATTGGGTGTTACTTGTGAGTTACCCAGTTTAAAACATCTAACATTTATTATTTCTCTGGGAAATACAAAAACAGATATTGAGCATTTAATTACAGCTTTAGTCAGTTTAAGCGATCAAAGCTATGAGGGTAAGGTTGACGAGGCAACAAAACTGGAACTAAGTCTGATTGATTTTGCCATGGCGACTTCTCCTAGAGATGCTTTTTTTGCCCACAAATATTATTTACCCATTGCAGAATCTGTAGGATTTATTAGTGGGGAACTAATTTGTCCATACCCCCCTGGAATTCCAGTATTAATACCTGGTGAAATTATTACAAAAAACCATCTTAAAATACTTGAACAAGTTCAAGGGTTGGGTGGGATAATAAGTGGATGCAGTGACCCCATTTTCCAAAATATTAAAGTGTGTAAAGTCAAGACAACTCAAAAGGGATTTATAGCAGTTTTGACTTAGGTAAAACATACAAATGTGGGGTTGAAGCACTTATCAGTTATCAGTCCAAAAGGCGGCAGATTCAGACTATAGCCAGGTAATCAGGTAATAGTTAAGAGTTATCAGTAGTTCCGGTAATGACTTGAAGTTGCTCTTCACAAATAATTGTCCCCTACTTAACTGATAACTGATAGTGGGGGACAAGGGACTATCTTCTAGCAGTACTTTTGCCTCTTGCCTCTTGTCAAAGGTTGTAGGGCGTTAAAGGCAGAAGTCACGTAGTATACAAACGTGAAAAATGCTATGAGTTTATTTTCAATAAACTGTTCCCAAAGACTCTCAAAACTCATTATCGGAAACTAGCAAAAATATTTGATAAATATAAAAGTTTCAACAAGAGGAAAGTAATTTATTTGCTGGTTACTTTCCTCTCACCACTAAATCAAAAATTCTAGTGGGAGTCTCCAGTAACTATTTTTGATGATTTCCTATGGCTTCCCAACTTTTGCCTTATATTACTCCTGGTATCTCAGATGACTTATTTAAACGTTTACCTGGTATTCCGATGAGTAAGCGAGAAGTTAGGTTACTGTTAATATCTTATTTACGATTGGAGCCTCAATCAGTGGTGTGGGATATTGGTGCAGGTACAGGAACTATACCAGTAGAGATTGGTTTGATATGTCCTCAATGTCGAATTATTGCTATAGAAAGGGATGAAGAGGTAGCAAATTTAATTCGGAGAAACTGCGATCGCTTTGGAGTAGAAAATGTCACAGTAATTGAAGGTAATGCTCCCGAATGTTTGGATAGTTTAAAAGATGCGCCTAACCGTGTTTGTATTGAGGGATGTCGTAATATTAAAACAATACTGCAAGCAGTTTGGAAAAGATTATTACCAGAAGGTAGAATTATTGCTACTGCTGCTAACCAGGGAAATCTTTATGCTGTTTCTGAAAGTTTTGCTGAGTTACAAGTTCATCATGTTGAGATAGTGCAGTCTGGGCTAAATCGCCTCGAAACCAGAGGTATAAATCAGACTTTCGCGGCAATTAATCCCATATTTATTCTGAGTGGAGAAAAAATAAATTAATTGTCCCCTCAGAGACTTTTGATTCAGCAAACAATTAATTTCAGAGGAATTTTGCTGAAGGTTTTCTCAGAGACTGTTTGTAAAAAAAGCTAAAGAAAAATAGTCCGAATACTCAGAATGAAAAAAATATGGATCGAGAGGTTGACTTCAGGTGCGATTCGTTTCTAGCAGGAACTCCTAGCAACTAGGAGTGTATGGCTAGAGTCCAGCCTCTGTAACCCAGAACAGAGCGGATAACTGAGTTAAGAATGTGGGTGAAGCGGAAAAGCGAGGACCACCCGCCAGGGAAAG
>JAJEAQ010000365.1 GCA_022822685.1 Trichodesmium sp. jk18x7bins.61 | reverse complement strand
TACTGATTTTGTGGCAGGGCAAGATAAAATTATTCTAGCTCAAACTACATTTGCAGGGATTATGTGATTTAATTATACTACTCTCAGAAATGCTACATACTGTTAACTATGAAAGAAACAATTTCTGATCAACAGCGAAGTATATTCCGCAAAGAATCTTTAGAAAGGTTATCTTCCCCAGAAAAACTAGACCAGTTAATGCAAGTAGTCACCCTCAAGGATTGGCTACCTTTAGTAACATTAGGTATTCTAATGATTCTAGGTTTATTGTGGGGAATTTTTGGCAAAATACCCATTACTGTCAGTGGCAAAGGAGTATTAATTCGCCCCAGACAAATATTAGAATTTCAATCAGCGATCGCAGGTAAGTTAGAATCTATCAATATAAGAGATGGCCAGTGTATTCAAAAAAACTATGTACTAGCAACTATTGATCCATCTGAACTCAAAAAACAGTTAGAGTTACAACAGAATAAACTCACTCAGCTACAAGCCCAAGTCCAAAATACTCAACAACTACAAAATCAACGTACTCAAGTAGAAATCGAGGCTTTAGCTAGCAAACGTACCAGTATAGGCGAACGTTGGCGAGATACTCAAGCACTCACGCCCATACTACAAAACGACACTTTAAATACACTTCGGGAACAACGCCAGAGTTTAGAGAAACGCTTACAGGAGTTAACAGCAGTTACTCCCACATTAAAAGAGAAAAGATTATTAGCGATCGCCAAGCAACGAACTAGCTTACAACAACGCTTGCAGGATGTTCAAGTACTAACTCCTCAATTAAGAGACAAACAACGAGAAGCGATCGGCGAACAAAAAGCCACCCTCCTGCAAAGGTTACAAAATGCTCAACAATTAAGCCCAGTCTTGCGTAATAAAAATGAATTAGCATTGCAACAAAAACGAGAAAGTCTGGTGCAAAGTTTACAAGATGCACAAGAATTAGTTCCTGTGTTTCAGCAGAGACTAACCCAGCGTCAGCAGTTATTTGAACAGGGTGCTATTTCTCAAGATAACTTACTACAAACCGAACAAGAATATCGACAAAATCTACAAAATATTAAAGAAATTCAAGCTGATTTCAAACAACTAGAAGTACAGCAAGCAGAAACTACAGAACAATATTTGCAAAACCTCAGCACGATTAAAGAAATAAAGAGTGAATTAAAACAATTAGAAGTGCAGTTATCAGAAATTAACCATAAATATTTATAAAATCTCAATACCATTAGAGAAATTGAAACCAAAATACAAGAATTAGATTTACAAACAACTGAAACTTCTAAAGAGTTTCTGGATAATCTCAACCAGATTAATGAGATTAAAGTGCAGTTACAAGAAGTCAAACTACAAGAAACAGAAGCACTGCAAAAATATTTAGAGAATCAAAATACAATTTCTCAGTTAAAAGCTGACTTACAAGATTTAGATACCCAGAGAAAACGTTTAGAGCAAGAAAATTTAGAAGCAGCCAATACACGACAAAATCAAATAGAAGACGTCAAACGAGAAATTGCTCAATTAGAAAAACAAATTGCTGACAATAGCGAAATTATTAGTCCTGTAGATGGATGTGTTTTAGAAATTCAAACCACTGTCGGACAATATGTCAATCCTGGAACTCCTCTAGGTACGATTAATACAAATGGAAAATTAGCAAAATTTCTAGCAGTGAGTTATTTTACAGTTCAAGATGGTAAGCGAATTAAACCAGGGATGGAAATTAACATTACTCCCGATACTGTCAAACGTGAAAGATTTGGAGGAATGATTGGAAATATTATTTCTGTATCCAATTTTCCTGTCACTAAACAAGGCGCAAATTTTGTTGTCGGGAATTCAGAAATAGTGGAAAATATTGTCGGCCAAAGTGGGGGAAAGATTGAGGCTTACGCTCAACTGAAACAAGATAGTAATACCTTTAGTGGTTATCAATGGTCTTCCTCAAATGGACCACAACAAAAGTTAACTGCTGGCACCACAACTACAGCACGAATACGAGTGGAGGAAAGAGCACCTATTACTTTTGTTTTACCAATTTTAAGGGAGTGGAGTGGAATTTATTAGAGAGGATATTTTAACTCGCTGATTGAGAAATTGAAATCACGCGAACTTGATAAGTCTTAGTAAAATTCATTCTTTCCCACTCACTCCGGCTCGCAACAATTTAGGCCTCAAATTCATCCCTACTTAGTAATTTAGGTTGAGAAGCAAGTGCTTGAGAACGAATTTGCCGTAATTTTTTACCCATATCCGTTTTAGGTTGATAAATACTTTCCTGGTTTTCATCCAAATTTTGTCTATAAAGTTGTTCGACTAAATCTGATACTTCCTGCTGTTTTTCCACAGGTAAAGTGCGCCATTTATCCAGTATAATTCGTTCCCTATTCATGGGATTTTTCCCAGTCCATGATTAATGTAAAGTACTTCTTATGTAACTATTATATGGTTTTAAGCTACTGAAAAGGCATGAAATAACTTCAGCATCTCTGCTTTGAGGGTAGCGATCGCTCCTTCAATAGAATCATAATTATCAGTACTAAGTAAGTGAGCATCTCTTACATCTGTACTTGACCATAGATAAGAATGTTGGCCAATAGTTAAGCATCCTCGCCACTTGTCTTTATATGTTTCAAGGGTAATGAAAAAGCTTCTTCCCATCAGAGTTTCTGATCTCACGGGGTGACAAGCGCCTCAAACCTATTGTGGAATAAGGGTGGAGAGTATTATATGTGCATCAAAAATCTCGTTTTTTTCTACTATAGCCACACAAGAAAACTTATATAAGTCAATTAAAAAAATTTTAATCACAGTTATTTCTATTCTAGCACGTCAGCGGACTGTTCGTCTATCGCCAGCCTTTTACTGAGGGACATAAAACACGATAGAAAATAATTAAATCATTTTTAGCATTGACATTACTCTTAATCCCCTTTGATAATTCAGCTTTTTGTGAGGATTAAGACTTATGAATCCAGCAACAATATCGACTAAATAATCCCAAGTCATCACCCACAAATAACCGTACATACCTACCCAAAAATTACTATGCCTTCTATCTTGGTAGTGCGTCAAGGAAGTGGGGGAATGGTAATATTAAAGCAAATCGCTAATTCTCTCCTGGCTACTAAATTCTGGCTTCTGACTCCTTCAAATACCATACTACTTTTTGAAGTGTGGAATGTAGGTTATAACTAATTATTCTGGACATAATATAACTCCCTACTCCCCAATCATCAAGCCAACTGACGAAAAGCAAGTTGTCTAAATAATCCATCCTGTTGCATTAACTCAGAAAAAGTTCCAGTTTGCACAATCCGCCCCTGAGAAATCACATAAATGCGATCGGCATTAAGAATCGTACTCAGCCGATGAGCAATAATAATCCGAGTCACATTTAACTGCTCTAAACTGTGAGTCACTAGAGCCTGAGTCTGATTATCTAAAGCACTGGTAGCCTCATCAAATAACAGAATTTTTGGTCGTCGAATTAAAGCTCTCGCAATCAATAAACGTTGTCGTTGCCCCACAGAAATATTATTACCCCCCTCACTCACCATCGTATGCATCATCATCGGCATTTGCTCAATATCATCAGCTAAAGCAGCTTGACGGGCTGCTTCCCAAGTTCTTTCTGTGTCTACTAATCCCCCACAACTGATATTGTCGTAGATACTACCTACTACCACTTTTCCATTTTGCAGCACTATTCCTAATTGTTGTCTGAGAGCTTCTAAATCTAATTGAGCTAAGTTTTTACCATCGTAGAAAATTTTTCCTGTTTGTGGTTGCTCAAATCCCAATAATAAACGGAATAAAGTTGACTTCCCACTTCCAGAAGGACCAACAATCGCCACAAATTCTCCTGGTTTAACTTCTAAACTAATATCATGGAGTACTATACTGGTATTAGTTTCTGGGATAGTCTTATCTAATAATCCTCTAGTTAACTTTTCAGATTGATGATGATAACTAAAAGTGACGTTCTCAAGAGTGATACCACCCAGCAATTCTCCCGGATGAGCTTGATTGTGATTGTATTCAATGGGGGATTTGAGGATACTTTTAGCTCTCTCCCACAAAGGTACGATACCAATAATATTGGTAATAGTATTACTTAATGAGGTGACACCACCCAGAAAGACACCCATGGCTGAATTAAAAGCAATAAATGTTCCAGTATTTAAACTGGGTACTCCCGACTGTTGAGCAGAAATGATAATTTGGATGGTAAACCAATAAATTAAAATGGAGGTCACCAGTGAGACAACTTCATTAGTCACAGACAGAATATCGTTAATCTGAAAAATACGATTATTGAGTTGAATTTGGGGTTGATATTTTTTCCCCCATGCAGCAAAACCTCTTGACTCAGCCGCAGCCACCCGTAATTTTTGCACTCCGTTAATTAGTTGTACGGTAAAGCCTTGAATTTTGCCACTCAGCCCTTCTTGTGTGCGATCCAAACGGATTAAAATTACTCCCGAAACGAAGCTAATGAGGAAGTTAATTAAACTGACAATTATCACAATCAAAGTTAATTGTTTGCTATATACAAACATTAAACCTAAGTTGAGCATGGAGAATAAACTCGTTAAAATTGTAGTGCTAGTTGCACTATTAATTAAAGCACTAATCTGACTAATGGCGGCAATACGAGTTAATAAATCACCTGTACTGAATTTTCGGAAAACATTCGGGCTGAGGCGAAATATGCGGTCATAAATTCCTGACTGTAAGTTACTTTCTAGCCCCGTTGATACTCTTAAAGAGACAATTCCTTGTAGCAAACTAAATAAAGATTTACCCAAAGCAACCGCAAATAAACCTAGTGCTATCTGCCGTAGTAATAAGCGATCGCTATCAGGAATAGCATTATTAACCAAAATTGCACTGGCTTGAGGAGTAAGCATTCCCATCAAACTCGTAACTATCCCTAAGACAAAGATTTTCACTATATCCCATTCATACCCTTTGATAGAAAATAAAGATATCTGAAAAATATTCTTAATCTCCAAGGGAAAGAAGCGATAAAAAGTTGTAGCTGTTGTTGATAAAGTCGCGGCGCTCTTACTATTAACAGGAGTATAAGTTTGAGTTTTTGGGTTATAGAGAATATATTTCTGTTTATGAGGTAACAAAGCCACAGGTGTATTGTCTAACTCAATCCAACCTAAAAGGGGACCATATTCATTTTGCCACCATTGATTTCTTAATTTCACCTCCCGCATTCGACACCGTGACACTCTAACTATTTCTTGCAAATATGCCTGATAATAATCAAGGGAATTTTTCTGTAGCAGAGTATCATGTAATCTTTCCACTCGTGCAGATGGAGCTTGAATTTCTATCTTACTGGCTCGCCCGACTGCGCCCATCGCCATCAATAATAAATCGTCAAAATTAGATGTAATTGAGTTAATTGTCTCTTGATTGTATAACAGAGAAGCAAAATTGCTCATGGTTTCTGCTTGACTGTGTTGATTATAGGCTTTGAGTTTTTGAGTATGAGACATTTCTATTTCTTGTTGAGTTAAGATGACATGATTCAGATAATCACAAAATTGATTGTTGATTACGATCATTTTTGGCCAATTTTCCTGGAGATTTAGCTCAATATTAGTCCAATTTAGGGGACTAAAAGAGGGTTTTTGCGACTCTGCAAACATCTGCTCAAAGGATTGCAGGCTGTAATAAGCTGTTTTGAGATGATTTAACCATTTATTGACTAAAGCCCTGCTCAAATTATTAGTTACATCTGCCCAAGTCACTTTGATTAATTCTGCTTCCTCAAAGGCAATTCCTAATAATTTTCCTTTGGCTTGAGGCTCACAATTGAAAATCAGTTCACCCTCTTTAACTGTAAATAAATAATGACGATTCCCGATTAATTCCCCCGCTTCTGCCAGTGAATAAAATATTTCTACTGCGCCATATTTAACTAACCAGATTATTTGTAAATCCTCAAAAATTAACGGTTGATTACCGTCGAGAAGATAACAATCAGCATTTTTTTCTAGGTAAGTGAGTGAGTTATTGGCGTCAGATTGATTTGTGGCGATCGCATTTTCAGCTACTGAAATATTCTGAGTATTTCTTTCTTGATTAACAGTGAATTTTTTTTGACTGAAGGTATGTGTAACTCGATCGCTGATATTACTAACTTCATTAGCTTCCAATAATTGACGGTAAAAAGTACCTTGCTCCCATAATTCTTTATGATTCCCTCTTTCTAAGACTTTCCCCTCACTTAAAACGATAATTTCATCACAATCTCGAATTGTACTTAAACGGTGTGCTACCACGATACAAGCACAACCTCGACGACGCAAATTATAGTCAATAATTCTTTCAGTCTCGGCATCCAAACCACTGGTAGCCTCATCTAGAATTAAAATACGAGGATTATTTACCAAAGCTCTAGCAATTTCTAACCTTTGCCTTTGCCCTCCCGATAAATTAACACCACCTTCTAATAAAGTTGCATCATAACTACCAGGTAAAGTCATAATAAAGTCATGAATATTTGCATCTTGACAAGCTTGAATTAATGCCACATCGGTAATTGTTGGATTCCACAGTGTTAAATTATCTCGGATTGTGCCCTCAAATAAAAAGATATCCTGTGCCACCATCGCCACAGATTTTGCTAAGACTGAGCGAGGTATTTGTTGACGAGGAATATCATCAAATAAAACTTTTCCTGAATTGGCTTGATATAAACCACAAACTAAATTAGCTATGGTTGATTTTCCTGAACCACTTTTTCCTACTAAAGCAATTCTAGCTCCTGGTTTAATCAAGAGATTAAAATTTTTAATTAATGGAGGTTTTAGAGAATTATAGCCAAAAGTGATATTGCTGAGTTCTACTTTTCCGTTTAAGGGAGCATAATTAAAACTAGAAGTTGAATTTTCTTCTACCTCTTCTGTTATTTCAATCTCTTCATCAATAGGATGATCTAAAACATCATCAAGACGCTCTAAACTTGCTTCTAATTCTTGCAAAGTACTAGCCCAATTGACCAACTTACTAATAGGGCTTAAAAAACCAGATGCAATACTTTGATATGCCACTAACATCCCAATACTTATCCGCCCTTCCATAACTTGCAATCCTCCTAAAACCAAAATTATGGTAGAGGATAAGGCGCTTAAAAATGTCGGCAAAAGATTTAAAAATTGGGTTTGCAAAGCTAATTTTTGCTTCTCGTTGATTACTTTGGCATAGAGGCCAGCAATGCGACTAAATAAATGGGATTCAAAAGCTCCTGCTTTAGCGGTTTCAATCCCTAGTAAACTATTTAAAATAGTACCTGATAACTTTCCTTGGTCTTCTCCTAAAACTAAACTTGCTTCAATCCGAAACTGTCTAATCCAATAGACTGCTAGTATATTTATCAAACCGAAAGAGATAGTGACTGATGTTAATATTCCATTATAAAAACTCATTAAAAAGCCATAGAATACTAACATTACAGTATCTATTAAAGTATTAGCTATACTGCTTAATAGTTGCACTGTTTGATCATTCAATCCAGCACGAGAGCTAAGATCTCCAGCTAATCGTTGCGCATAAAATTTCATGGGCAGTCGCAGAGTGTGCCACATAAACTTACTATTCATAGTAATAGAGAGTTTAATAATTAGCTTCCGCAGGAAAATATATTGCATCCTGGCCATCATAAATTGCACAATAGATGTTACTGCCATTCCTACCAGCAAGGGGCGGAGCCAATCTTGAAAACCCTCGACTAAAATTTGGTCAACAAAGATTAAACTGAAAACAGGAACAATTAAACGAATTAAACTGAGGAAAAAACCACCAATAAAAGTAAAAGCAACAGCTGTTTTAGAGTGCTGTAAACGAACTGCTAAATAAGCCAGAAAATTTCTTTTTTTACCCCCTTTAACAAACCATTCTCCTGGTTGCATCTGCAAAACAATGCCACTGTAAGATTGGGCAAATTCTTCTCTACTTACTTTGCGACGACCAAATGCTGGATCGTTAAGATAAGCAAATTTGCGTTCTAATCCTTCTAAGACTAGAAAATGATTAAATTTCCAAAACAGAATTACAGGTAAATCAGCGTATTCTAAATATTCAACGGTACTTTGACCACCCTTAGCCTCTAAACCATACTCTCTGGCTGTTTTCACAATTCTTCCGGCATTAGTGCCATCTCGACTGACACCACATTGGGAGCGTAATTCCATCAGAGAAACTTCACGCCCATAATATCTGAGAATAATACCTAAACATGCCGCACCACATTCTGCTGCTTCTCTCTGTAAAAAAGGCTTTGTTTTTACTCTCATTTTTGTTATTCTGTTGGGCTTTTTTGTTGCATGAAGAAATAATTATCCCACGGTGTAGGGTGCGGGTAAGGTTTCATCATATGACTGTTCTTTTTTGCTTGAATTTCATTAATAAACCACAGGAGACAGCCTATTCAATGGGGAGGAAATCGAAACCCATCACATAATACCTGTGAAGGAAGGAGGAACTGATGACAAGGAGAATCTGATCCATTTGCACAGAGCGTGTCATATTCATGCCTCCAAGAGTCGGAAAGCGTTTTAGTTAAAGCTACATAAAAAAGCTCCGACTCTTGTCGCCTACAGGTACATTCAAGAACCAAGGACTGTTTAGCTGGAAGTAAGGCTGGAGCGGAATGATGGGAAACTGTCACCCACGGTTCAAAGGGGAGGAGAGAGGAGTAATCCTCGTTCATGTGGCGAGGTGCCTCAACCTTACCCGATGTAAAAACAAACTACCTGCCTGACCTATCTAAATATAATTATAGATGGGAAAACGATATGTTAGTTCTCAGCAAGAAAAACGAACCCGTGGCAGCACGCGCTTATGGCGACGACCGATATGGGACTAAATAGAAACAAGTAACCTATGTTGGCGGCCAACTTAAGAGAGGATACTATTAATAACATCTAAGAGAGGAGCCGTAAAAAGATGGGAGAAATTCCCTCTGATGAGGCGAAAGTCTCACGTCCGGTTCTGAAGAGCAATCAGGATAGGTAACTATCCTGGTTGACTTTAACTCAATCCTGATTTGTAAATACGCAAGAGTGAAGCGCTATAACTTGAATATAGAAGATAATCATATACATTTGACCAAACGCTACTTTATTTAAACCCCGCCGGGGTGGGGGAGGTCTTGTTATTTAAACCCCGCCGGGGCGGGGGAGGTCTTATTATTCCTTCATAAAGCTAATGCTCAACCCTGAACCTCAATCTGGATATACTCTTCCTGTATTTGCTTGTGCAAGTGGAGTCGCAGCTCTCCATTGGCTACGTCAAAATCTCTCATCTTTAGACACTGTATCTATTAATTTACTTGAACCAGCAAAAATTGTAGATATTCCAATTGAACAGGTGGCTTTACTCAAAAATAATACTGCTTTAGCTATTACTCGTTCTGAGCCAGGCAATAATCTCGATCTAACTCGCAATACTCCTGTGTGGGCTATGGTAGAATTGGCTACAGTTTCCATTCGTGATACTTCAGAACAAATCTTGATTTTGGGAGGTGCAGGAATTGGACATAATATTACCAGTGGTGAAGCAGCTATCTATAGTTATGCACGACGATTGCTACAAGAAAATTTAAAGCCTCTGCTGCAAGTCAATGAACAAATTCAAGTCACGATTATTTTACCAGAAGGACGTCAACTGGCAACTCGAACTTCTAATTCAGCTTTTGGTATAGTTGAAGGGCTTTCTTTGTTGGGTACTACAGGAGTTTCTCAACCTTTGAGTGTACCTGGGCAACTTGACGCTTATCGGGAGGAACTACAACAGAAGGCAACACAGTTTAGTGGTTTGGTGTTTTGTGTCGGGGAAAATGGTTTAGACATTGCTCATAAAATGGAGATACCATCACAGCAGACAGTTAAGACAGCTAACTGGTTAGGCCCAATGTTAGTAGCAGCAGCCATTGCTGGAGTAGAGTCTATTTTGTTGTTGGGTTATCATGGCAAATTAATTAAATTAGCTGGCGGGATTTTTCATACTCATCACCACCTCGCTGATGGGCGATTGGAAATTTTGACAGCCCACTGCGCTACTCTCGGATTACCAACTTCTGTGCTACAAGAAGTTTTTGTTTGTAATACTGCTGAAGCAGCTTTGAAACTGCTACGGAGTCTAGATAATGAGAATGATTGGGTGAGTAGGGTGTATGGAGCGATCGCCTCTAAAATAGAGCAACGTTGCCAAGACTATATTTTTAATCATAGCCAAAAGCAAGTCCAAGTAGGTTCGATGCTTTTTGACCGCGATCGAAAAATTTTCCTGAAAACTGGAGTGGCTGATACACTTTTATTGCAAATTTGTTATTCTAGAAAGAATACCCTCAGCTAGAATTAGGGCGTTTGCTCATAAACCTGTTAATTCCAGTTGAGCAGTGTTCAGAAATAAATATTGCTGGTTAGGTGTTGAGCTTTGTCTACTCGGAGCAAAGCAGAGAGGGTGTCAAAAGTCCCATAACTAAAGCTAGGGGTTCCTGAAAAAAACCGACCTCACAACTTTAACAGTATAACACATTAGCCGTGACTCTAACAAAACAGACACAGGAAATTTCTAGTTCCTCTACTCAATTTAGCCGTAAAATGATAGTGATTCTGGACTTTGGCTCTCAGTATTCAGAGCTAATTGCCCGCCGGATTCGTGAAACTCAAGTATACTCAGAAGTTATTTCCTACCATACGAATGCTGCACAGTTAGCAGCTCTCAATCCGCGGGGGATCATTCTCTCTGGAGGTCCTAATTCAGTTTACGACCAAGGTGCGCCTCATTGCGACCCGGAAATTTTGCATCTGGGAATACCAATTTTAGGGGTTTGCTACGGTATGCAGTTGATGGTACAGCAACTAGGTGGTGAAGTCAAGCAGACTGAGTTAGCCGAGTATGGTAAAGCTGCTCTATCAATAGATGATCCGACTGATTTGCTGACTAATGTAGAAGAAGGCACAACTATGTGGATGAGTCATGGAGATTCCGTGACAAAAATGCCGTCAGGTTTTGAATTATTAGCTCATACAAATAATACTCCCTGTGCAGCGATCGCTGACCACCAGAAAAAGCTCTATGGTACTCAGTTTCACCCAGAGGTAGTTCACTCCGTTGGTGGTCAAGCCTTGATTCGGAATTTTGTATACCACATCTGCAAATGTGAGCCGACTTGGACAACAGAAGCTTTTGTGGAAGAGGCGATTAGAGAAATTAGAGTCAAAGTAGGAGATAAACGAGTATTATTAGCACTATCTGGAGGTGTAGATTCTTCAACTTTAGCATTTTTGCTGCATGAGGCAATCGGCGAGCAACTAACTTGTATGTTTATTGATCAAGGCTTTATGCGCAAGTATGAGCCAGAAAATTTGGTGCAAATATTTCAGGAGTTGTTTCATATACCAGTTGAATATGTGAATGCTCGCGATCGCTTCTTAGCCAAACTCCAAGGAGTCACTGCTCCAGAGCAGAAACGTAAATTTATTGGCCATGAGTTTATCAAAGTATTTGAAGAAGAGTCGAAACGTTTAGGACCTTTTGATTACCTAGCTCAAGGAACTCTTTATCCAGATGTGATTGAATCTGCTAACACGAATGTTGCTCCCAAGACAGGGGAGCGAATAGCTGTGAAAATTAAAAGTCATCACAATGTGGGTGGCTTGCCAAAAGACTTGAGATTTAAGCTAGTCGAACCCCTACGAAAACTATTCAAGGATGAAGTACGGAAAGTTGCTCGTTCAATAGGTTTACCTCCAGAAATCGTACAACGTCATCCTTTTCCAGGCCCGGGATTAGCAATTCGTATATTAGGGGAAATCACAAACGAACGGTTGAAAATTTTGCGAAATGCTGACTTTATTGTCCGTGATGAAATCAAACGGCAAGGAATGTATAACGATTTTTGGCAAGCCTTTGCGGTGTTATTACCCATTCGTAGCGTTGGGGTGATGGGAGATCAACGTACTTATGCTTATCCTATTGTTTTAAGGTTTGTTTCTAGTGAAGATGGGATGACAGCAGATTGGTCTCGTGTACCCTACGAGCTATTGGAAACTATTTCTAATCGTATTGTGAATGAGGTTGAAGGTGTGAATCGGGTTGTTTATGATATCACTTCTAAGCCTCCTGGCACTATTGAATGGGAATAAGTTTAACTTGCCTGGCGCTCGCTCCCGTGCTCTGACGCTCTCCTAGCGTCAGGGACGGGCGCCAGCATGATTTTTCAAGATTGACATACTCACTCCGGTGCGCGAACGAACTCCGTGCGTGACCCGGCGCGTTTCATGTCCTGCTGGTAAACGCGACACCGCGGGACTTTTTAACCGACAATAAACCTCGCCCGAGCGGGCGGGGTTTTGATGGCGTTTTAGACTCCTGGTGATGTCAGACCCCTGTATAATATATTCGGTCTTCGGGTGCTAAGTAGGTGAGCGTTAAAAAATCCAGCTATGTAACAAAATGTCAAACTAGCCCACAGCTGTAAACCCCGCCCGTCTCGGCGGGGTTTACAGCGCTTTTCATATGGGTGAACCACAAAGATGTAATAACTCAAGACAAAATAGCTCTATGGAGGGATCCCTAAGAAAAAAATGCCAGCACCATATTCCCAAGACTTATGTATTCGTGTGATTAAGGCCATTCACCCTCAAGAAAGCTCTCAACGTCAGATAACACAAAGATTTCAGGTTAGTTTAACTTTTGTCCGTAACTGATTACGACATGATCGAAAAACAGGAAGGCTCAAACCAAAACAACATGGGGGAGGAGTTGCAACAAAAATAGAGAATAATTTTTATTCTTTGATTCAGCAGGAAATAAAAAAAACCAGACATTCTCCTTTCTGAACTATGCAGATATTTCATAATCAAACAGGGGTGAAAGTTAGTGTATCAACAACGTATCGATTTTTAAAAAAGCTCAAGATAAGTATAAAAAAAAGTCTTTGTGCCTCGGAGCAAGAGAGAGAAGACATTAATAAAAGAGGCTATGAGTATAGAAAATGGTTAGATTTAATAGATATACATAATTTAGTATTTGTCGATGAATCCGGGGTGAATTGAGGTATGACTCGTCTTTATGGTAGAGTCAAACTAGGGGAAAGAGTAGTTACAAACGCTCCTATAAATAAAGGCCACAAGACAAGTGTTTGAGGGGCATTGTTAGGAATTAGTCGGCGCGGAAGCGCGGGGTTAGGGGTGATGCTAGAAGTATGAGGTAAAAACCAATTATTTCTGATACCAAGTTCAAAAAATAGTTACAGAAAAATTACCTGCCAAATTATTAAGGAATTAGTCGGCGCGGAAGCGCGGGGTTAGGGGTGATGCTAGAAGTATGAGGTAAAAACCAATTATTTCTGATACCAAGTTCAAAAAATAGTTACAAAAAAATTACCTGC
>JAJEAQ010000161.1 GCA_022822685.1 Trichodesmium sp. jk18x7bins.61 | reverse complement strand
AATAAAATTTCTATTTTTCTGGTTTGCCTTACCATTTTTTGGGCTTCAGTATCATACTGGAGGACAATTTGATTCATTCGTGGGAGTAAAATAGGCCTCATTTTCTAGAATCGTCTCTGCAAAAGGAATAACGTCTGCTTCTACTGATTGTGAATCTATGGCCAATAGCAATCCTTGAGCAGCCTTAACCATTGCCTGATAGTACTTGTCTGCATCAGCAAACATTTGTTGGACTTTAGGGCTATTATTATTAGTAGGCAATCCTAACTCAGAATCGCCTTTTTGTAGTCCTTCATGGGAACGTTGGAACAACTGGACAACATTCTGTAGTTCTTCTTGGCGTTGTTTTTTTACTTCTGAGTTAGAGCCAAACTGGATAGCTAATGCTGCTTTGCTGAATCAAAAACTCAGCATTCGTTGACGACCTGCAATGTTAATAACTCGAGAACTGGTAAACTGATATTTTAGAGATTTTTCTACTTGAATTTGTTCAACTACAAATAATCCAGCGATTACACTAAGCCCCAAAATATAAAGGAGTGTCAGGTGATGAATGGGAGATTGCTTTTGTGGTTTTCTTAACATTTTTAGAGTAATTGTCACAGTGAGTTTTGTTTATAATTCACCATTTAGTGATTGAAAATGCTTGGTCTTCGATTTAGATTTTATCTAGATCAAAAAGCTAGTTAGAGTAACTAGATGTATCTATCTATTTATCTATAAGATCTATTACATTTGCAGGTTTGATCATGAATTTTCAAACCATCAAACCCAGTCACAGCCAGAATTTTACATTTGCCTTTTGTTATAGTTGTCCCATTGGGATTTTTCACTGACAAAGAGGCTGACTCACTGACTAAATAAGTCATGTTTATAACTGACTCCCAACTACTTTCTTACCAACGGTGTCCCAGAAAAGCATTTTTAGATGTTTACGGAGATTTGACGCAACAAGACTCTCCTAGTGATTTTCTGCTGAAATTGATTAAAGATAGTACAGAATTTCAGTCTAGTATTATTAATAATTATAGTTATCAAAAGCCAGATTATCCTCGTGGAGATTTAATTGCAGGAGCAAAGGCTACGGAAGTATTAATGACAGCAGGTGTAGATGTTATTTACCGTGGAATATTAATAACTCAGCAATCTTCAACAAACTCACCTCCAAACAATCAGACTGAAAATGGAAGTTCTCCATCAATTAATTTTGTAAGTTATCCAGATTTATTGATTAAACAGCCTGGATATTCTCGGTTTGGTGATTGGGTTTATATTCCTACAGATATTAAATTAAGTAAACGTCCGAAATTAGATTATCAAATAGTTGCTGCTTTCCATGCTGAAATTTTAGCAAGCATTCAAGAAAGCTTCCCAGAAACTGCCTGGTTAATTTTACGAAAAAAGGGGTTATATAAAGTTAATTTAACTCAGCGACTCCAGCAAATGCAAGAAACTGTTTCTGAATTAATTAATATTTGGCAAAATCGCCTTGAGCCAGAAGTATTTATGGCACGTCAAAAATGTAGTCTTTGTACCTGGTATAGTAGCTGTCATGCTGTTGCTGAAACTCAAAAACATTTGTCTCTTTTGCCTGGAGTTACTCCCAGTCGTTATAGTGTGTTGAAAAGTCTGGATTTAACAACTTTAGAATCTTTGAGTCAGGCTAATTATCATGATTTGGAAATTTACCCTGAATTTGCTGATGGAGTCGGAATACAAGTTGTGCAACAAGCTCAATCTGTAAGGGAAAATAAGGTGATTCTCAGAAATGGAAAATTGGCAAGAGAAATAGATAGTAAAACTTTACCGATTACCTATCATCAATCAACTAAACTGGTGAATGCACCTGTAGAGTTATATTTTGATATTGAAGCTCAACCAGATATTAGTCTCGATTATCTACATGGTGTTTTAGTAGTTGACAAACGCCAAAATACAGAAAAGTTTTATGTGAATTTAGCTGAAACTCAGCTCGAGGAAGAATTAATTTGGCATCAATTTCTAGATTTAGTTTGGAAATATCCGATCGCTCCTATTTATCACTTTTGTGAATATGAAGTTCAAACAATTAAAAGATTAGCTAAACTTTATCAAACTCCAGCTTACAAATGGAAACCATTGTTAAAAAGATTTGTGGATATTCATCAAGTTGTGACTCAAACTATGACATTACCTGTAGAAAGTTACGCCCTCAAACATATTGCTCGTTGGTTAGGTTTTGAATGGCGCAATCCAGAGGCAAATGGTGCTCAGTCTGTTTGTTGGTATGAAAAATGGTTGCAGACTGGCGATCGCTCTTTGCTAGATGCAATTGTTATTTATAATCAAGATGATTGTTATGCTACTTATTACATCAAAGAGTGGTTATCTAAATTTATAGAGGAAAATAGTTAGAAGAGAGAAAGATTAATAAGTTATCTCCATGTATTAGGTTTAAAAATTATCAATTATGCAATTCACAATTGACAATTATCAATTATCAATATGAATAACCAAAGACATAAAATATACAAGTACTTAATTTTGGCATTGATGACTTTAATTGTAGCTATAGTTATTAAGTCATTGACTCAAGCAACTGTACCTCAACTTACTTTTTTAGGACAGGTATATTTTCCTACAGGATTAAAATTTAAAAATACTGAAGTTGGTGGGCTTTCTGGCATAACTTATAATCCCAGCCGAAAAATTTATTACGCAATTTCTGACGACCGTAGTAGTAAAGCATCAGCTCGATTTTATACTCTTAAAATTGACCTATAATCAGAAAAAATATCAGAAGAAACTGTAACTTTTATAGATGTCACAACCTTATTAAATGAACAAGAAAAACCATTTCCTGCTTTGAGTATTGATCCAGAAGCAATTACTTTTATAGGAGAAAGTTTATTGATCTCTTCTGAAGGAGATAGAGAACGTCAAGTACAACCCTTTATTAGAAAGTTCTCCCTCACAGGTAGACAACTACAAAATTTACTAATTCCAGAAAAATTTATGATCCAATCTGCTAGAGGAGTTAGAAATAATCTAGCTTGGGAAAATTTAGCTGTTACTCCTAGTCAAAAATATTTCTTTACAGCTACAGAAAATGCTTTAGTTCAAGATGGAGCAGAGGCTAGTTTTAGTGCAGGTAGTCCTTGTCGAATTTTACAATATGATTTAGTCAAAAGTCAGCCAGAAAAAGAATTTTTATATATTACAGAACCTATTGCTACTCAATCTCCTGAGAATTTAGAAATAGGAGGTTTGAAAACAAATGGTTTGGTAGATTTACTGACTTTAGATGATACTCATCTTCTAAGTTTAGAACGCTCTTTCTCTCTAGGAACGGGAAATGTCATTAAACTGTTTCTAATCGATTTGTCAGGTGCAGATAATATTCAACTAATTGACAGCTTAAATAGTAAGATTAATGAAGTTTCACCAGTCAAAAAAGAATTACTTTTAGATTTGAGTACCCTAGAACTCATTTCAGACAATATTGAAGGTATGACTTTTGGCCCCAAACTAGCAGATGGTCAGCGATCGCTGATTCTAGTCAGCGATAATAATTTTAGTCCCCTACAATTAACTCAATTTCTCATCTTCAGCGCTAACCTCTGACGATAAGTCAAAGTCACTACTTGGGGAATCTTAAGTAGACAGTAGGCAGGAAAGAGCAAAAGTCAGCAGACAGAAGTAAGAAAAATCGTCTAACTATTTCTACCCGCTCCGCCTTTCCCTAGAAAGCAGTGGATTGGGGAGTTGGGAAGAATATTCATGTCATGCTCAAGTGTTCCGACTGCCTTCGACAAAACTTGTCTAGTCTATGAAGATGAAAAAAATCAGAAAAATACTTGACAAATAAAATTATAGGCTGCATAATGGGATATGGCTTGGAGAAGGGACTGTAGTTCAATTGGTTAGAGCACCGCCCTGTCACGGCGGAAGTTGCGGGTTCGAGCCCCGTCAGTCCCGTAAACAGATAATAGAATCTACTTTGTAGCAATAGATTTTGAGATTTGTATTAAGTATATTTGCGCTCAAATGTTAATTATTGTTAAAAAATCTGTATGAAATAGTCATAAATGTTTCATAAAAACCTCATTTTGTCTTAATGAAACCCTAATTTTTGTGTTGCAGAATCAAAAGACCTGTGTGAGTATTTCCTGGATTTCTGGTATCATAAGCCCAGTGTGCAACACCTTAAATTTTTATCAATAATGCCTCAAGAAGACCTGCTCCATCAGTATTATTAGTATTGGTATCAGGTGGTTATATATTTATGGTAGAATTATTGCTTTCTGACGGTTTAACCAGAAGTATAAAAAGAATCAAAAAAAACAAAAAACCAAGAAAAAAAAAGAAATTGATATGAGTGTTAGAGTTCGTCTGGCCCCAAGCCCTACAGGAAACTTACATATAGGTACAGCCAGAACAGCTGTATTTAATTGGTTATTTGCACGACACCAGAAAGGAAAGTTTATCCTCAGAATAGAGGATACTGATCTAGAGCGATCGCGTCCAGAATATACGGAAAATATTTTGGAGGGACTGAGTTGGCTAGGATTAGAATGGGATGAAGGTCCATATTATCAGTCCCAACGTCTAGAACTATACCAGAAAGCAACTCAAAGTTTATTAGACAAAGGATTGGCCTATCGCTGCTATTGTACAGAAGCAGAGCTAGAGCAAATGCGGGAAGCTCAGAAAGCTAGAAAAGAAGCAGCACGCTATGATAACCGCCACCGCAAGCTCACACCAGAACAGCAAGCAGCTTTTGAAGCAGAAGGAAGGCAAGCAGTAATTCGCTTTAAAATTGAGGATGACCAGGTGATTACCTGGAATGATATGGTACGGGGAACAGTAACCTGGAAGGGAAGCGACTTGGGTGGAGATCTGGTAATTTCCCGTGCTGCTGCTGGGGGTAAGGTAGGACAACCTCTCTATAATATGGCAGTGGTAGTAGATGATATGGACATGAAAATTAGTCATATAATTCGCGGTGAAGACCATATTGCTAATACAGCGAAACAAATATTACTTTATGAGGCTTTAGAGGGGAAAATACCAGAGTTTGGCCATACACCATTGATTCTGAATGCAGAAGGACGTAAACTATCGAAGCGGGATGGAGTAAGTTCAATTTATGATTTTAAAGAATTAGGTTTTATACCAGAAGCACTAGCAAATTATATGTGTTTGCTGGGGTGGACACCTCCAGATTCAACAAAGGAAATATTTACTCTACCAGAAGCAGCAACAGAGTATAGTTTTGATAGAGTGAATAAGGCTGGGGGTAAGTTTGACTGGGATAAGTTAGATTGGATAAACAGTCAATATCTACATAATATTTCAGTAGAAGAACTGACAGATAGATTGATTCCTATCTGGGAAAAAGCTGGATATGAATTCTCTCCAGAGGGCGATCGCTCTTGGCTCGAACAGCTAGCAGCATTGATTGGGCCTAGTTTAATTCGCCTCACAGATGCCGTAGAAATGAGTAAGCTTTTCTTCTCTGCCACTATAGATATGGATGAAGAAGCGGTAACACAAATGCAGAAAGAAGATTCTGTTAACTCTGTTAATTCTATTCTAGAGATGATAGATGCTGATGTACCTCTGGGTGTCGGAGATGCCCAAGAAATTATTAAACGAGTGACTCAGCGGATAAAAGTGAAGAGAGGTATTGTGATGCGATCGTTACGAGCATCTTTAACAGGTGCAATGCAAGGGCCTGATTTAATTCAATCATGGTTACTGCTGCATCAAAGAGGTTTTGATATAGTACGCTTCAAAAAAGCTATAAATCAGGAGATTGAGGAAACTAAGAAAGTAGAGACTACTACTAAAGATACTGTTGTGGTAAAAACAGCAACTCCAGAATCAACTCCTTCATCAAAAGACCAAACTAAAACAAAAACTTCGCCCGCAGCAACAACTCCTACTGCGGAATCGAAAACGGTATCACCAGCAACAGAGAAGAAAACTCCAGCCACAACTACGCCAGTGGCAGCCACTACGAGTATGGAATCAAAAACGGTATCACCAGCAACAGAGAAGAAAACTCCATCAACAACTACGCCAGTGGCAGCCACTCCTACTGCGGAATCGAAAACACCAGGCACAATTGCGCCGGCAGCAAACACTCCTACTGCGGAATCAAAAACGCTACCACCAATTACAGAGAAGAAAACTCCAAGCACAACTGTTACTCCAGCAGCAACTTCTGTGGAATCTCAAGAGGCACAATCGACGACAGAAAAGAAAAGCCCAAGCACAAGTGTGCCAGTGGCAGCAACTCCTATTGAACAACAAGCTCAGGCTCTGGTTGAAACTCCCATATTAGATGAACAGCAACCCGGAGATACAGAAACCAAAGGAACTATTGATATTGAGCGACTAGAGAAAAATAAAGAGCAAGTTATCAATATCTTTTCTAACTTTCCTGATTACATTAGCCAATTCTATCAAGAATATCAAAGTCAGTTTAAAGTAGTTGGCTTACTTATCTTAACCATATTAACTGTCAGGCTAATTATTGGTTTCCTGGAGGTTTTAGAAGAGATTCCAGTATTATCGATTAGCTTTGAATTTATTGGTGTTGGATATTCAGTGTGGTTTGTTTACCGTTATCTGTTGCGGAAATCTAATCGGCAAGAATTATTAGATAAAATTCAAGAAATTAAAACAGAAATTACTGGCAAGGAGTCTTGAACTCCCTGCAGCCCGCGAGGAAGAGTTAAAGAAGCAAGAGGCCAAAGTTAGGCAAGAATTAGGTTTTATACCAATTAGCAAAAGCTTGGCTACACTTGACCGCTTTATAACTTGCCAAAATCAAGGTTATAAGCGTAGCATGAATGCATGAAAATTGGTATTAGTCCCTCACTATATTTTTGAAATTAGTGGTGTGCCTTTTGCAATTTTTTGTGGCTCCACGTTTTATGTCGGCGGTAGCCATTTTCGCCTATTGCCTTTTTGGATATATGCTTTTAATAGGACTTATGCAAAATAACGTATTTATGCTGATAACAGCGATGGCAAAGTATTCTCAAGTTGATTGCGTGCGTTTTTCATGCGTAAGTCTTCATTATAACAACCTTACTTAAATCTTGGTGTCAGTAGTCATTATGTAGTAGGGGTTTTGTTGTTCAACTCTCAAAGTGGCTATAGCCACGGATTTTACTATTACCTATTGTATCTATGTCCAACCCAGAGTAATTTGATATAAAACAGAAAAATGTTGACTTCAAATGCACCAAAAAGTTTTTTTGATTTTGTTATCTGAAAGCAGCACTCTAGATGAATAAAAATAAACGAATAAAAACAATATTATTTTTAGGAGTTTTGTTTTCATTAATTGGGATACAAACAATTAAACCTGTTCTATCCCAAGGTAGATTACTAACATCTATATTTGAAGATGTCAACCTCTATCCTCAATCTCCTCAAAATCGAACGATTATTAGAGGGTTAAGTGGAGGACCTATCTCTGCAAAGGAAACAACAGGTAGAGAAAATACTGTCACTGGGCCTTGTGTCGGTTTTATTGATCAAGAACCAGATCATAGGTTAGTTTTAAATGGGTTTTTTGAATCTCTGAAACTTGAGGTGAAAAGTAGTGAAGATACAACCTTAGTAATTAGAGGTCCTGGAGGTAGTTGGTGTAATGATGACTTTGAAGGAAAAAATCCTGGAATTATCGGTCAATGGTTTTCAGGGACCTACGAGATTTGGGTTGGTTCTTACCAAAGAAATAAATATTATCCCTATTTAATTATTCTTACTAAAGAATAAGGATAGTGAAAATCATCTAAAAAAATCCGGTCTGCAAGGAAATCCGTCAGCTTTGCCTTACGGCAAGCGGAGCCTCCAGCTACGGAATGAAAAATGATGGGAGATTATACCATTTTGAAAAAAGAATGCTATAGCAGTCGCCAGAGCAGTTAGGACATAGAATAGAAGCAGTATTTTATAGATAGGGATTCGCGTTTCATGTGCGTAGCAAAGGGATCCGTCCTGGAATCGCCTTCATGGCCATACCCTCTAGTTAATATCTAGAAAATTTTGATTGCTGAGGAGATGTCATTGAGTATGTCTTGCGATTAGCGTCCTAACCGTCTTGGCGGTTACTATACAACCCACATTCCGCAGGTGCTCATAGGAATTTTGAATATTTTTCAAGTTAGACAGGGCAAGGATTTCAGGAATTGGACTGAAATGGACTGAAGTAAAAGAGTTCCTCACTTTCAGCTAATTGAATCCATTGAGCTTCTTAAAAGCTGCATTGCCCCCGCAATGCAGCGCGATTAAGAGAGTATGAACCCATTTCCACCTAACAGGTTCCTAGACTATTCAACGATATAGTTAACAAGGGTTTGAGGGATGGGAGGGCCACTCGGTAAAAAAATGGTATTATAGTAAAATAATAAATATTATAGCCTTTGAAAAAATCCCCCTGCAGCACCTTTAACCTGCGGAATGTAGGATACAAATCATCATGGGACTTCAAATATTTTTCGTCAGATATATCTTTGATTAAAAAGGGATATTCACCCAACAGAAATGATATTTAAGATATTTATTCTGACTTCTGACTTAATGAAATCCGGCAAATATTTGTAGCAAACTTTTATCAAATTGGTATTACTCCCCCTACAACACCCTCCCTTAACTTTAGCCTGTGGGGTAGGCTCTCAGCCTGCCTACCTAAAATATTATAGGTCGGTACTATCGGTGAAAGCACTCACTTATGTATGGGATGAATATTTGTTTCTACCGGTTGTGGTGCTGCCGGTATCGGATTAGTGTTTGTCACTATCGGTGGTGCTGCTGGTATGGAGTTATTATTTGTCACCATCGGTTGTGGTGAAGGTGTGATGGAATTTATATTTGTCGTCACAGGTAGTGCTGGTGTCATGATTAGTATTTGTTACCAAAGGTTGTAGTGCTGGTGGCATCGGATTAGTATTTGTTCCTCCCGGCGGTGGAACTGCTGGTGGCATCGGATTTGCTGGTGCTGCTGGTATAGAGTGATTATTTGTCACCATCGGTTGTGGTGCTGGTGCCATAGGCTTGCTCTTTGTCGTCACCGATGCTGCTGGTGGTATGGGATGAATATTTGTTACTATCGGCGGTGGTGCTGCTGGTGGCATCGGATGAATATTTGGGAGCGTTGCATATTTTAGGGATGAATTGTCTCCTAGGAGTCCAACAGGAAGTAAAAGGAGGAAATTAGATGGAATGTCCACACTGCCAGTCCAAGAAGATCCGTAAG
>JAJEAQ010000731.1 GCA_022822685.1 Trichodesmium sp. jk18x7bins.61 | reverse complement strand
GTGGCTTGATTCTAATTCGATTTTTCTGCTGATTTATATTGCTTTGTGGTGATTTTGAGCTAATTAGTATGGGAATTGGGAGTAGGGAGTAGGGAGTAGGGGCTAATTCTCTCCCCTTCTGCCCTACCAGTAATTCGGCCCCTGCCTCTCGCGGCTCCTGCTCTTTCCCGCGGCGACGCGGCGACGCGGCGACGCGCCTCCTAAAAATAGTTATTTTTTTCGGGACTTTCCTACATGAAGGGTGTTTATGGGGTTTGAGTTTGTCTTTGTATGTCAGTTGTATGGTTGTTTGGACTTGGTTCTATGTCTACTGCAATTATAATGTCTGCTAAATACCTAATGTGTATCGGAGCGTCATAACCCAGGCTCTCATCCTGAGGCGACTCTCTCGGGAGAGGGCTTATTTTCTCGCCAGGCAAGTTAAATTTTCTTAATGCTGCGGACTTTTGGCTAAAGTTTTCTTCTGTCAATGGTAAATGACTATATATTAAGGTCGTGATAGCTAAGTCTAAAACTGACCTTTTTTAAGAACTTCAGTTGTCCACACTAAAAGCGATAGGGAAGCGTGTGGGTACATCACAATAAAGAACGTCGCCAATGAAATAAATTTTCTAGCCAGTCTTTGAGTATTTGATTGCGCTCACGTTTTTGTCTTAACCATGCTACTGCTGTCTGAGCATTAATTTCTGATAGAGTAGGCCATATATGGGGTAATTCTGCGATCGCTTCCATTTTTATTCCTTGACGAATGGCTAATGCCATAATATGAACTATCTCGCTTGTTTGATGTCCCACTAGAGAAACACCTAAAATTTTACCATTGCAATGACCAATTAATTTACAAAATCCTGTTGTTTGGCCTACAATTTGAGCTTGATCAATATTCTTCAAATATTCTCTATAAACTAAAACATCTTTTCCATAGCGTCGTCTAGCTTGTTCTTCAGTTAAGCCTACTCTTGCTAATTGTGGTTCTGAGAGTATGGCCCAAGGAATGCCACTATAATTGGCCTGAAAAATTGGTAAATAAAGAATATTCTTGACAGCAATTTGAGCTTCATAATTAGCAATATGAGGAAATGAATATCCACCCATTAAATCTCCACAAGCATAAATGCGAGCATTGGTAGTTTGCAACTTTTTATTTAACAACAAACTCTGATTATGAAATCTCACACCTACTGCTTCCAAATTTAGACATTTAAGCTTTGGTTGATGACCTGCTGCTAATATAATTTCATCTGCTTCTATAGCTTCATTTCCTACCAAAATCCATTTTTTTTCATCAATTACTCTTACTTGAGATACTTCAGTTTGAGTTAAAATTCTGATGCCTTCTGCTTCTAACTGAGCCTGAACTAAATAAGCTGCTTCTGAATCTTCTTTACCTAAAATATGAGAACTTTTTACTACTATAGTTACTTGAGTTCCCAACCGACAAAAACTCTGGGCTATTTCTATCCCACTGGGATCTCCACCAATAACTACTAAACTGTTCGGAATTTTTGAGAGTTGTTGCATTTTTTCAGGAGTCATAAATCCAGTAGTTATTAGTCCTGAAATTTGTGGTACGATAGGCTGGCATGGTATGGCAAGTAGATACGTACGCGATCGCAAGTGTCGTCCTTTCACTACAAAAGCTAGATGAGGGCGCGCGACAAATTCACCCTCACCAAAAATCACATCTATTCCTAAAGCTGCTAAAACTGTAGGCTCATATCTAGCTAATTGATTCGATACAACATAATCAGCATACTTTTTGGCGACTTCAAACTTTACCGAGATATCTCTAGAATTATCACTGCCTTGATAAATACCAAACTGCTGTTGATGGCATACTTGTTCTACAAAATTCCCAATTTGACTGATAATTTTGTTGTGACGAAATCCTTGGGTATTAAGCATTGAGGCAGTAGCTATATTTGTTTGAGTGAGGGGCGGTTGTACGAGTGCAACACGTCCTTGAAGTTTTGTTGCGGTGATTGCTGCATAAATCCCTGTTATAGTTCCACCTATAATTACCACATCATAGTCAAGCATACTTATTTTTTGATTTGAAACAGAGTAGGGAATTGATTCCTAATTCAAGATTTCTCCTAGTGCATCAAGTAAGGTTTGATTCTCTTCTTCGGTACGGATAGCGACTCTAAAGTAATGATCACCCAATTCTGGAAAACTCAAACAATCTCTAATCAGAATTTTATGCTGTTTCAGTAATGTTGTCTGTAGCCAGTCAACTGACTTTTGTGAGTAGACTAATAGGAAATTGGCTGCTCCGGGATATGGTTGTAAACCTGGTAATTCAGCCAAACCTTGGAATAGTTTGGGTCGAGCATTTGCTAACCAATTCCAAGTTTGCTGTTGAAATACTTGGTCTTGGACAACTGCTTGAGCAGCAGCAATTGCCAAAGTATTTACAGGCCAAGGATCTCGCCACTTTTGCCACTGCTGAAGGCGTTCAGGATGAGCGATCGCATAACCTAAACGCAATCCAGGTAAGCTATAAAACTTAGTCAGAGAGCGTAAAATGACCAAATTCTCAAATTCTTTCACCAATGGGACTAAGCTTTGCAGTTGTGGTGGTGGTAAGAAGTCCATAAAAGCTTCATCTACCACTACCAAAGCAAATCGCTCCAAATAAGGGACTATTACTTCAGGCTCCATCAAAACTCCCGTAGGATTGTGAGGATTATTCAGTAATAGTCCTTGATTAATATGAGGAACGATTTCTAACTGACCCAAATTGGACTCCCCGATGACTAAGGGACATTTAACTACATTAGCAGCAAAAGTTTGCAAGGCTCGCCAATAGTCACCAAAGGCAGGCGTTAATAAATAAGTTATTTCCAGCTTTGACAAATCTAAGGCCGCCCAAGTTAATAATTCTGCCGCACCATTACCAGGCAAAATCCACTCTGAAGTCAGAGGAGGATGAGCTTGACTCAAAATTTGTCTTAACTCCTGATAATCTGGGTCTGGATAAGCTCTCAGTTTGCTGATATTAGTTTGAATGGCATGAATGGCCGAATTAGGTAGCCCTAATGGATTAATACTAGCTGAGAAATCAAGAATAGCAGATTTTGGACAACCTGCTATTGTAGCTGCCCAAGCTAAGTTTCCTCCATGTACTGGTTTAGTCAAAGCTGAATTATTTTTAGTTATCGTCTTTACTGGTCTTTCGGGGCGACTTTCTCTTTAAACAATTTACCTGCAGAAAAGGCAGGTACTTTAGTTTCTGGTATGTCCATTTTTTCACCAGTTTTCGGATTACGACCTTCTCGGGCTTTGCGTTCTCTTGATTCAAATGAACCAAAACCCACCAGGGTAACTTTGTCTCCATCGGCCACAGCTTCCATGATTGCACCTATAGCTGCACTCAATACAGCATCAGCTTGCTTTTTAGTGACAGTAGTCTTTTCTGCAATTTTGTCAACTAATTCACCTTTGTTCATTAGAGATAACTCCTGTTTAATTTAGACTAAATGTTCGAGTGTGGTTTAGTTATCGGGTAATTCGGCTGTCGCGCGACATGAATGAGGATTACTCCTCTCCCCTCCCCTTTGAACCGTGGGTGACAGTTTCCCATCACAGGGCTCAAGCCTTACAAACAGCTCAACAATTCTGGGTTTTTGAATGTACCTGTAGGCGACAAGAGTCTGCGCTTTCTGATGTAGCTTTAGCTAAAAGGGTTTTAGCTAAAGCTACATGAATATGACACCCTCTGTGCAAATGGCTCAGATTCTCCTTATCATCAGTTCCTCCTTCCTTCACAGGTATTATATGATTGGTTTCCATTTCCTCCCCATTGAATAGGCTATCTCCACAAATCGGGCCTTTCCAGTTTTGTTCTTTGGCAACCAGTTTTAGCTAAAGCTACATGA
>JAJEAQ010000575.1 GCA_022822685.1 Trichodesmium sp. jk18x7bins.61 | reverse complement strand
GAAAAGAATCTACAAAGCGTTACGGCGCAAGAAAAACTAGCTAGGAGGAGCCGGATGAGGGGGAACTCTCATGTCCGGTTTTGAAGGAGAGTTTGAGGTAGTGATACCTCATTCGACTCTAACGAAAGTAAGGCCGAGATTGTTCAATTAAAAAGGGCATTTCGACCCTTTTTAATTGAAGAACACTAAATGGCCAACAGGCCTAGGGAGGGGGAAATCACAATATATATTGAAATAGAGAGGGAAGATTTACATCAGATTACCCAATACGCAGTTTTCCCTCCAACTTCTTTCTTGACTTGGGAATGCAGTGCATGCCAAGGGCAGAAATTTAACATAGTCATTCTATCGCGATTAATCATGGCAAATATGACCTATGATCAACAACCTCCTGATTCTATTGTTAGTCTCAAAAGAAACCCCAAAAATCCCAGAGAAATCTTTAACAAAGTGATGACTGCATTATCCGGTGCTTGTATTGCCATCACCCTGATTCCTCTATTCCTTGTATTGAGTTACGTTCTGATCAAAGGATCGTCTCGTTTAAATCTAGACCTATTTACCAAGTTACCACCTGCTGCAGGTCAAACAACTGGTGGTATTGCTAATGCTATTTTAGGCACAGTTATGGTGGTAGGAATTGCTAGTTTAATTGCTGTACCTTTTGGTATTTTGGCAGCAGTTTATTTATCAGAATTTAGCGATGCTGAATCGGCTCGCCCAATTCGATTCGCTACTAATGTTTTGAGTGGTGTACCATCAATTATTGCTGGGGTATTTGCCTATACTTCACTGGTTTTATCTATGGGGAAATTTTCAGCATTTGCAGGAGGAGTTGCTTTATCTGTTTTGATGTTGCCGACTATTGTCAGAACTACTGATGAAGCTCTACAAATAGTTCCGCAAGATATTAGGTGGGCATCTGTAGGAGTTGGTGCTTCTAATTATCAAACTGTTTTACAGATAGTTTTACCTGCTGCTTTGCCTGGTATTATCACAGGTGTAACTCTTTCAATTGCTCGTGCTGCTGGAGAAACTGCTCCACTACTCTTTACTGTAGTTTACTCTAATAATTGGCCTCGTGGTCCTTTCGCTCCAACAGTACCATCTTTGGCTTATTTAGTATATGAATTTGCTCGTAGCTTTGATGTTGTTTTACAAGAGTTTGCTTGGGCAGGATCTTTAGTTCTAGTTTTATTAGTTTTAATCACAAGTATTCTTTCTCGTTGGGCAACCAGTCAGAAGCAGTTTTGATCATTAATAAAAAAATAGACCTCTAGGAGGATTCTGTTCAAACTTTTTCATTGTGGTAATTTGTATAATCTTTATAAAGTAGGTAAACATAACTCGATTGAGACATGCCGCAATTGCGGCAACGAGGCATTTTTTAATTCACTTATAAGTTGCGTGCGGTTTATAGAACCCATTTGATATCTTTTTCAAGAAAAATTTGCCGAGCAAGGTAGCTAGTATATCGAGCAATTTCAGGCCTGGTAATAGTCTTTGAGAAGTATTTATTCCAATAATGATCAAACCAGGACACTGTAAGGCTTATGATTAGGTAAGGAGCTCCTAAATGGGTTCTATACATGAGGTGATTTCCTCCTCCTGTGTTGATCAGCATAGTAGTGAAATACCTTCTAGTCGTTAAGGGTAGCATTAATATGATTTGTGGAGGTGTCCGAATGCTGACGCTAGCTTTCATCCATAAACTCCCAGATCAAGAGAGCGCGGGAATCCCTAGCAGACAAATTAAATAGTCAAGACACAAATAATTTTCAAATGAAATTAAAGAGGTTAAATTTTATTTATGCTAGAGTCTCAACCAAATATTTCTCAACAAACATCTTCCCCCGCTCTTTCAGCAGATAACGTTAGCATCTTTTATGGAGATTTTAAAGCCGTAAAGGATATTTCTATGGAAATTCCCAAGAATAAAGTGACTGCTTTTATTGGGCCTTCAGGTTGTGGAAAAAGTACATTATTACGGTGTTTTAATCGTCTCAATGATTTAATTAGTATTTTTCATTTAGAAGGTCGTATTTTGTACCAAGGTCAGAATATTTACGACAAAAGTATTGATCCCGTGGAAATACGGCGACGCATTGGTATGGTTTTTCAAAAGCCTAATCCCTTTCCTAAGTCAATCTACGATAATATTGCCTATGGGGTGAGAATTAATGGCTTGGCTAAGTCAAAAGAAGAAATGGATGAGATAGTAGAGCGATCGCTACGACAAGCTGTTCTCTGGGATGAAGTTAAAGATAAACTGAGGCAAAGTGGTTTTGCTCTTTCTGGGGGTCAGCAACAACGTTTGTGTATCGCCCGTGCTGTTGCTGTTAGCCCTGATGTGGTTTTAATGGATGAACCTTGTGGTTCTCTTGACCCTATTTCTACAATTAAGGTTGAGGAGTTAATTAACGAGCTCAAGGAAAATTACACCATTATTATTGTGACTCATAATATGCAGCAGGCAACCAGAGTGGCTGATTTAACCGCTTTTTTTAATGCCAAAGCAATAGAAGGTGGTAAACGCTTTGGTTATTTGGTTGAATTTGATGAAACTCATAATATTTTCCAAAACCCAAAAGAAGAAGCTACTCAACAATATGTAAGTGGTCGTTTCGGATAAATAAATAAAGTTTTACAGCGTATTCCATGTAAATGTGGCACACTAATTTGAGTAGTTCAATTTCCTCAGATGAAAGCTGATTCGATTGACCTCCGTGAAAAAGTAGTGAAAGCTTATGAACAATGTGATACTTTCATTCGGAAAGTTGCTGCCCGATTTGGTGTGAGTCAAGCTTTTGTCCAGAAACTATTGAAACAAAAACAAGTAACTAGTCATGTTCAACCCAAAAAACAAGGCGTTGCATTATTGCGGGATGGTCTGCAATTTTATTCTAAGTTAAAAACTTGATTCAATGTAGGCGATCGCTTAACAATATAAATTATCGGCGTTGCTGAAACCGAGTATGAATTCCAGCAATTGAACAACTGAAATAGGGTGGTAGTGCATAGTAATGGTAGAGGTTGGGGGCGATGATTTTTTCACAACCCAATTCTCACAAAACTCAAGGATATTTGCCGGAATCAAGATTTAGCTGAATACCAAGTTTTATTCCTCACCAT
>JAJEAQ010000469.1 GCA_022822685.1 Trichodesmium sp. jk18x7bins.61 | reverse complement strand
GGTTGTTTGGTTGTTTGGAGTTGGTTTTATGTTTACTGCGATTATAATGTCTGTTAAATACTTGATGTGTATCTGGGGCTCTGATTCTGAGGCGACTTTATTGGGAGAGGGCTTATTTTCTCGCCAGGCAAGTTAAAAATTGTTGGTAACTAATATAATATTTGTAGTACTTTTATTCTGCAAAACAAATATTTAGTCTTTAGCCTTAAACTCTCGGATGACTAAAAAGATAAAGACAGCTAAGTTCAATAAAAAAATAACCAATCTGATCGTAGAAAAATCGTAGATTAATTCTTTTCCTTCTAATGGTAGTGGAACACCAACTAATCCTACAAAAAGAATCTTAGAGCAAACTTTTTTATACCATAAACCAACTAAGGCTAAAATTATCAGAATCCCATAAACTTCTGTGTAACGAGCTACTAACTTAAGACTAGGAACATCTGCATCTAGAATCGGTTTTAGTACTAATTCTACTAATCGGAACTCTCCATTAATGGGGTTGGTGATTAAGTAATGCTCTTCAGTATTTATGAATCTTACAACTATAGTTTTTTCATAGATATTTGAGACAAAAGCATTACAGATTCACCAACGCCCCATTAATTAGATTAACTTCAGCCCAATTTGTGAGAGCATCATAATTTCTCCAACTCCATCCATAAATTAAGGAAATTACTAGCATGAGAGTAGCAATCATTCCTTTATATAAAATAATGAATTTTAGACTGGTGCGTTGTGAGGATTTAGCTTCCATAAAATCCAAAACTAAATAAGTGAAAATTTGGGGAAATTTGATCTGCTACTGACCATAAAATTTTAATTTTGTTGTTGTGGAATCATTCCTGTTTGACGAGCATAGGCAAAAAGACCACCAGCATCAATAACTAGTCCCACTTCTCCTAAAGATTTCAATTTATAAGTTTGGCCCAAAGTATGATTAGTTAATTGGTTTTCTTCAAAATCAATTGTCACTTCCTGGCCTGTTTTAAATAACTCACACAGGCGATCGACAGATTCCCAAGGGTATAACTCTCCAGTTGCTGAACAATTACGAAAAAATATGCGAGCGTAAGATCGGGCTACTACTGCTTGGACACCAGAAGCTCCTAGGGCAATAGGTGCATGTTCCCGGGAAGAGCCACAGCCAAAGTTTTCTCCTGCCACAATAATTGGATAGTGGGTTTTCATTTCTCCTGGTTGAATAAACTTACCGTAGCTATCGGGCAACCCACATAGAGCATAACTTCCTAACTTTTCATATTCATCGGGTTTGGAGGGAACTAATGTTAGGTACTCAGCGGGGATAATTTGGTCAGTATCAATATTGTTATCTAATACAAAGATTTTGCCATTTAGGGATTTTGCCATAATCAGTTTCCTGTTTTTAGTTGTGACACTCTTCTGAGTAATGCTTCGTTTGACTCCTAAAAAGGAGCTACGCTTTTCGTAAAAGCAAAAGTAAGGGGTTCTCATTCCCTTCTAGAGCAGCCTGAATTGGCTTCTAATTTTTGTTGTTCCTTATACATTTTTTATACTGCTCTGCATTGCATGAGACACAACCTGCTCAACTTCCCCCCACAGGGATTCCCCATCCGTCTAGATGGTGGGGAGGAATTGTGGGCGTTTAATTCGGCCTGAAAACACGAATCATGGAGATCATCCTTGAGTGTCAAGTTTGTGGTCCCTTACCGCCAATCAGGCCTAGATGTCCTCTCTAAAAGCACCGTAATAGGGTTTGAAGATTTACCAAGCTTGGTAAATACGCTTGCTGTCCGTACCATGCCAAATCTCATGGGGTAGACAAATGCAAGCGACAAGTCACCCTATCTTTACAAGCCCCATCCGTCTACACGGTGGGTGAGTTGACTTACTTATAAAGAGATTGGAAGCATACTCTATATATTCTTGATATTCTTGATTATATTATATTTGGTTGAATATTTAATAGATGGGTAATAGATGGGGACTTAAGTGGGGGATTCTGTTCAAATCCCTTCGGGATAGGCAAGACAGAAGAAGCACTCATGCAAAAGTAGATGAAAAAAGGGTTTTAGTCCCCCTGGCTTATTTTTGAAATTAGTGGTGTACCTTTTGCAATTTCTAGTCGCTGGCCGTCAACATGAATGGTGGCTAGTCAAATCCACCACTATAGGCCCTCCCTCTTACTTATTGCCTCTGTTGCTTACCCATTCTCTTGGCCAGAGTCTGTGTGCAGAACCTGCATCCGCACCTTGTAAGCCCTATCCTGTCATCAAAGCGGGGTATCGGCGCTTTTTGCATGCATGCCTTTAAAGCGGGATACTGACATAACTATCTGGATTAAATCAATTACATTCATACCAATTATCAAAAATAATGTTACAAACAATTGAGGATTTATTCTGTGAAATAATTGCCTGAAATAATTTTCAGTTAAAGCTTTTAAGTAAATCAATGAATACAATTAATATGTTTTGAGTGCGTTTTACATTCTGTTCCCGTAGCGTTTCCGTAGGAAATGGAGGCCTCAGAATTACACACTCGATACATGACTTCCGTGAAACGGTATAACTACCAATGGCAGATAAAATTAACGATGTAATAATAACTCAGGCTCGTCTTGGTAGTGTAGCAGCTATTATCCAAGTTCTGAATGAAGAGCTAGCTACATTAGGTGTAAGAATTAGAGCAGTATTTTCTGATGGTGTTTTACAACTTTTATGTGAAGCACCCCAAATAGAACAGTTAGAACAGTCTAACCTGGTTGAGCAAGTTCAGCAGACTCTTGAGGAAATTTCACCTCGTAATATCTGGAAAGTAAAAATTAATAGTAGGATTGTCCAAGAACACCAATTACTCTGGTTTGAGGAAATTGTTAGAGAGCCAGAAAATCAACTACTTTGGTCTCAACAAATTACTTTGGCTAAACCAAATATCTTTAAACAAATAGTAAATTATTTTGAAACGAATCAACCTAAATCAACTCAAATACCTCTATCTCAAAGTGTTTATCTGAATCGGGTGCAAAAGCCAAATCAATTCCAACTGGGTATTATGGGTGTTTTTTTTCTCAGCTTGCTGATGCTAACTTTGGGTATCGTGATCAATCAATGGCTTAATTTGTCTATGTTATATAGACTACCAACTTCAGAAAATCCTGTTTCACAGCCTCCATCTCCTACTATCAACAATTTCTCAGAAGATATTGAGGCTAAATCCAAAGCAGCTTTTTCTCAAGCAGTGCGACTGGCTGAAGAGGCTGTTGCTGATGGTAAAAATGCTCAGTCTCAGGAGGAGTGGATGGCGATCGCAGATAAATGGCAACGAGCAGCGCAACTAATGGCTTCTGTTTCACCAAGTTATTCACGCTATGAAGTGGCAGTGAATAGGGTTGAACTTTATCAGAAATACAGTGATATTGCCATAAATCAAGCACAGACAAGATAAGAACTTGTTGAAGGGTGTGGTGTATGGGGAAATATCTTGAGCAAAGTATAGCCTACCCCTTATCCTCTCACTTCTGTTGAATATATTCATCTACCCGAATTCTCCTTTCCCAGTTACAATCAATGGACGGTGGATAGATTTACATAACTTATAGTATGCTCACTAAGAATGCTTCTAAGCCCCTGCGCTGGCAACGTACTCAATATTCTGCTCTGACAAGACAGATAGATGTTTTTAGTGCTACCGGAAAATTTTTTTTCTTTTTATGGTGGGATAATTTATTTCAAAATAAATCTGCCTCTGTGAGAAGACATCGGGCTAGATGGTTGGTGAAAACTCTGCTGGATTTAGGCCCAACTTTTATCAAAATCGGCCAGTCTCTATCCACTCGGGCTGATGTATTACCAAAAGAATATGTGGAGGAGTTAGAACAATTACAAGATCAAGTACCTGCTTTTGCTACTACAGACGCGATCGCGATTATTGAGTCTGAACTTGGTAACTCTCTCTATTCTATGTATCGAGATTTTCAAGAACGTCCCATTGCTGCTGCTAGTTTGGGACAAGTACATAAAGCTAAGTTACAAACAGGTGAGGAAGTTGTTGTTAAGGTGCAGCGCCCTGGATTAAGGGCTTTATTTGACTTAGATGTGAAAGCGGTTAAAAAGGTTGTCCGTTTTTGTCAAAGGTATTTTACTTGGGCAAAGAAGTATGAATTAGATGCTATTTATTATGAGTTTTTTACAATTCTCTATCAAGAAATTGATTATGTTAAAGAGGGTAAAAATGCTGATCGCTTTCGGAAAAACTTTAAAGATTATCCTGAAATAATTGTGCCTCGCGTTTATTGGGCTTATACGGCAGAAAAAGTCTTAACTCTTGAGTATTTGCCAGGAATTAAAATTAACGACCGGATGGGACTAGAAGCTTATAGAATTAATCCTAAACATATTAATCAAATTGGGGTTTGTTGTTATTTGAAGCAATTGTTATTAGATGGTTTTTTTCAAGCGGATCCTCATCCGGGAAATTTAGCTGTAAGTTTAGATGGTGGAGTGATTTTTTATGATTTTGGTATGATGGCTGAGGTCAAATCATTGACGAAAGACCAGATGATTAAAACATTTTTCGCGATTTTAAGAAAAGATGTTGATCAGGTATTGAATACTTTAATTATTATTGGTTTAATTGAGCCAATGTCAGATATGATGCCTGTGAGGAGATTGGTAAATTTTTTATTGGAAAATTTTACAGATAAACCTGTAGATTTTTATAATTTTGATGAAATAAAAGAGGAACTTTATGTATTGTTTGAACAGCAACCATTTCGTTTGCCTGCTCAAATGACTTTTATTCTTAAGTCTCTAACTACTCTCGATGGTATCGCTAGAGAACTTGATCCTGATTATAGTTTAGTTATTTGTGCTCAACCTTTTGTGAAAAGTTTAGCTTTTGCTCAAGGTAGAGGTAGGGTTGTGGGTGAACTAGCTAGACAGACCAGAGATTTTCTTAAATATAAGTTACAACAACCAAGCCAAAGTGAGATTTTAATCCGCCAACTAGAAGAGAAAATAGAAGATGGTGAAATTCAATTTAGAGTACGATCTATTGAAAATGAGCGGTTATTAAAACGGATTAATTTAGCTTTGAAAACTTTGATTTTTACTTGTCTGACTGGTTTCACTTTTTTGTCAGGTTCAGTATTGTTAATAGGGGGTTATGTAGAAGGTGCAATTATAGTTTTTATTTTATCAGGATTTGAATTAATCTTTGTCTTAAAGTCTGGATTTAAATTATCCCTTAGAGAGAAAATGGATCAAATGACAGAAAAGTAAAAAAGTAAAAGAGTAAAAATTTATATATCCCCAATTTTGGGGATAGAATGTTTCACCTAGTTAGACAAGTTATTGCTAACTTCTGACTCAATATTTTCTATTTGTAGATGGCGACCAATCAAAACTAATTTAGTCTGTCTCACTTCCTCTTTTTGCCAGTGACGGTCATAGAAATACTCAAAGCGATCGCCTACTCCTTGCAAAACTAAACGCATTGGTTTATGTGGCACTGCAACAAAACCTTTAATCCGATAAATTTCATAATTTTCTACTAACTGCTTCAATTTTTCTACTAATTTTTTCGGTTCAAACTCTTGCGCCAAAATTAAATGCACAGAATTAATTTCTTCATCGTGTTCGTGTTCTTCTTCTGTATCGTGGTGGCTAGGACGAGTATCTAAATTATCTTCAACTGCTGCATTAAAGCCCAATAACAGCTCCGGACTAATTTCTCCTCCAATACAAGGCACGATTTTTACAGTTTTAGGTAACTTTTCTTTTAACCAATTTTGCACTTTATGTGAGGCAGCTTCATCAACCATATCAACCTTGGTTAATAATACTAAATCAGCACAGGCTAACTGGTCTTCAAATAATTCTTCTATTGGTGTTTCATGGTCTAAATTAGGGTCAGCTTTTCGTTGAGCTTCTAAGGCATCAATATCTCCCACCAAACTACCATTTGCTACTGCTTCACAATCTACAACAGTTACAACTCCATCGACTGTGACGCTAGTCCGAATTTCCGGCCAACGAAATGCTTGTACTAACGGTTTTGGTAAAGCTAACCCAGAAGTTTCTATTAAGATACTATCAATTTTTTCTCGACGTTTTAATAGTTGTTGCATTGTAGGAAAAAATTCTTCTTGAACTGTACAGCAAAGGCAGCCATTTGTTAGTTCAACAATGTTATTAGTAGCATCTTCCTCATCACAAACTTGACAAGAACGTATTAATTCTCCATCTATTCCAACTTCTCCAAATTCATTAACTAAAACTGCAATGCGACGACTTTGATTCTTTTGTAATAAATGGCGAATTGTGGTAGTTTTGCCACTACCAAGAAAGCCTGTAATTACTGTGACAGGAATTTTGCTGCTCATAATTTTATTAAGTTAAAAGTTTAGAAGGTAATATCAATTTCAATAAATCTTGCTACAAAGTTATAGGTGGATAGGTGTATTAATGGTGGGCTAAAAACGCTAAATTTATTTATTGTGGATCCAGAGCAGTCAATATTGGCCTACCCTACTACTCACGATATACTGTAACTATTTTTTTTAAATTGGTATAAGTCACACTAATTTGCTCGCCGATTGTTATAGTCGACGCTCAATATTATTTGAGGCGCCTCTACTTCAGAACCCCCTGTGAGACTTTCGCCTCATCTGGCTCCTAGTTAGTCTGAGTTTTCACTCTGCTCATGTGTTCATAGTGATGACAGTGGTTGTGGAGTGCCTCAAGGTTCCCCGGCTTCCAGTTATTATGGGAGCCATCCTTATGGTGTAGTTCTACCTTGTTACCAGGCATGAACCGTAATCCACAAGCCTCACATGTATAGTCTTGTTTCTTCAAGACTTTTGTAGTCATTCCATCGTAGAGCTTGGATTCCCGTTTCGCCCAATATATAACGTCTCCATTAAATGGGGTATTCTCATTGGTTACCATAATGTGCTTATTTACTTGCCATTGTACCGTTGGGAACGCCTTCTTAACGAGAGCTTCTGAGCTATAACGGTTATTCTTTTTCTCTTTGTTGAAAACCGCAAAGGTTCGGTGATTCAT
>JAJEAQ010000501.1 GCA_022822685.1 Trichodesmium sp. jk18x7bins.61 | reverse complement strand
GGGTTACTGATGCCTGCTTCACTCTAAGATTCCGGGTATGGTTTCTTTCGGTGAGGCCAGATAGGGATTCACGCCTTCCTTAACGGGTGGGACTTAGCCTAGGCTTCACCCACATTCTTAACTCAGTTATCCGCCATGTGTTCCCACACATGGGCTGGACTCTAGCCATACACTCTTAGTTGCTAAGAGTTCCTGCTAGAAACGAACCGCACTAGACCACCTTCTAAAAATCTAGACAATCCTAGACACGCTCTCCTGCGGTGACTGAGAACGATTTTTCAACTCACCCGTCCCAATGTTTACTGGCAAAGAAGGTTGATGTTCCGCTCAAAGTAGTTGAGTTTAGGATCCCCTCTAGGGTTTTCATCCATTGGAAAAGTCGAGTGCACAGCACTCCACAATCAGTACTAACAGTACTAAGATCCTCTGGTCTTAGCAAGCAAGTCCGATTTTAACACAGATTAACTGTGTGAAAACCTAGACATTTTGTAGATATTTGTCCAGGATAGTCTATAAAATTAGCCTTTAGTAACTAACAGGTGGATAATGCTAGGAAGATTACTATAATTGATAGAAAAATTTTTTTTGAAAAAGTATGTCGCATTAGATAATGGCTTGAAATTTAAAAAATGGACAGTAAACGTTTGTATTAATAGAGGAAGCAAAAAAAATCACTTTTCTTTACATTTATTTACTTTAACTCACAATTATCAAAAATGTGGAGTTAACCTTAATAGCTTTAAGACTTTTAAGTTGCTTATATTGCGTCTTGTTAGTATAAATCAGTAGCTAATTATGTATAATAAATAACAATTATTAGGGGATTTGTCAGGAGGTAAAGTTCACTCCTGGCCAGGAAGCTCCTATTGGCAGTGCTTTGAGAAAGGACATCTTTGTAGAATTAGCAGCATTTGGACTAATCATTGGACATGAGAGTATTATCTCCATGATTCATGTTGTAGTAAACGATTAAACGCCCACAATTCTTCCCTACACCCCTACAAGGTGGGGAATAGGAGTAGAGATGGTTGGATAGTTGATAAAAGATTAAAATTAAACTGTCAAATGGAGCGGATGGGAACAGTTTAGTCTATCTACTTTGTGAGATTTTACCTCTGTAGCTTTAAGACTCGATGATTGAGGATTGCTAATTGTGAATATTCCCCTTTGAGATTTTGAGTAAGATTGCTATCTCCCTGCGGTTGCAAGCAAGAGTCAAGAGGCAAGAGGCAAAAGTCAGGCAATAATTGGGTTTGAGTCGCCCCACTATAAGTGGTGTGCGTTTCTCATGCCACCAAGATTACAGGTGGCGCTGATTGTCCCCCTCCATACGCCGTCCCTCTTGCCTATTGCTTTTAAGTTTACCTTCTGCCCTCTCTCAGTTCCTACTGCTTAACCATGAGTTCTTGACTTGTGATTATCTTGTCCCTTTTTCAGTAAAACTCGTTGAGTAGCTTCCACAAACTGACTCACCCGAATCGGGTCTATTGGTTGGTCTATTTGGCCATGTCGCTTCAGGGAGCTAGATACAATCACGCCATCCGCAGCAGGCATCAATGTAGAAATATTTTCCCAATTAGCACCACTACCAATAAATACAGGTGTACCTAATGCTGCAGCACTAGCTAATTCTAAATCCGCCAAACTAGGAGGATTGCCTGTAGCCCAACCAGAAAGAATTACTCCATCAGCTAAACCACGTTCGATTGTTTCTTCGACAGTTGTAGTAAGATTTGGTGAACCCAAAGGTAGGGCATGTTTGACTAGGATATCTGCAAAGATTTTGACATCACTACCTAGCTCCCGACGATAGCGTAAAAGTTGGTCGGCTTTGCCTTCAATCAATCCTTGCTCTGTGGCCATAACTCCAGTCAAGACATTAACACGGATAAATTGAGCTTGTACACAGGAGGCGATCGCCATGGCACTTTGGCCATCGTTACGCAAAACATTAATACCAATTGGCAGGGAGACTAAATTCATAATCTCTTGTATTAACAATGTCATTGCACTAACTACGGCCGGATCAACTTGATCTTTGACAAAAGGAGCATCGAAAAAGTTTTCTACTATAATGCCATCTACGCCTCCTGATGCCAGGGCGGTGGCTTCTCTTTCTGCTCTACTGATAATGGCTTGGAGGTCGCCTCCCCAACGGGGTGAGGTTGGCAGAGGTTGTAAATGTACTACACCAATAATTGGATATCTGGTTTGAAATATTTGCTTTAAGTCCACGGGTTTACCTGAAACCAGCGTTATTTGGCAACAACATAGCAGAGGTTACACTAGAAATTATATGGCTCACAGAGTATCTGTGAGTACAATTTCATAGAATATTACTACAAAATATCTTTTTTTAGGGGCTAGGAGGCAAGGAATTAGGAGGTGGGGGGATTTAGTCAGAAAGGGAATCTGTTCGGAGCGCAAATCTTGAAATGGGAAAATGGCTGGTCATTTTACTGTAGGTATCTTTATTTTAATTTGGCATAAATCACTTTCTTGAGCAATCCCTACTGCCTGGGCTTCTAGTCACAATAGTATTGTAGTTAGCCATAAATTGTAAAATAAAATAAGCTATAAAGAAGCAAGAAGTGAGCAAACTTGGGGATGTTAACCCCAAAAAACATTATTGCAGACCACAAATCAGGAATTTGATGTGGGTACTTAAACCCGATACCCACGAAAAAAGTAATACAGGAATATTTAGATATTCCTTTCTTGTTTTTTATCCTTTTTCCTTCTTCAGCAGCAAATCCATATATTTAATAATCTATTAGGAATTTTGTATTAGTGAAAACTCTACTCATAATTTCAGCAGTTATGATTGGGTTGTTAGGGGTATTAGAGGTAGGACTCCGAGTCATAGTTGGTTTTGGGAATCCTCTACTTTATATTGCAGATAGTCAAATTGGTTATCTTCTGACACCTAATCAAAATGTTACTCGTTTTGGGAACCGTATAAAAATTAATCAGTATTCTATGCGTTATGCTCCTATAAAGAAGTTCGTAGAAGATTCTACATTAAGAATACTTATAGTAGGAGACTCTGTAGCTAATGGTTGCTGGTGGACTGACCAAGAAAAGACAATTTCAGCAATTACAGAAAAATCTTTAAGTGAAAAATTAGGTAAAAAGAAAACTATTGAGGTTCTTAATGCTTCAGCTAATTCTTGGGGCCCTAGAAATGAACTAGCTTATATAGAAAAGTTTGGTTTGTTTAACTCTCAAACTATAGTATTATTGATTAATACGGATGATTTGTTTGCTAAAGCACCTAATCCATTAGTTGTAGCACGCGATCGCAATTATCCAGATCAAAAACCTCCTTTTGCCATAGCTGAAGTAATTAGTCGTTATTTATTAGCGACACCAAAAGTTCCAGAAACTAAAAAGGAAGTAGAACTAGTAAGGTTGAATTTAGAAGCCATCAAAAAAATTCAGGAAATAACTAATCAAAATAATGCTAAATTTATTCTGGCAATGACTCCTCTACTGCGAGAAGTTAGCGAATCAGGACCCCGTGATTATGAAATTAAAACTCGTCAACGTTTAAAAGAGTTTAGTCAAACAGAAAATATTTTGTATATAGATTTATTACCTATTTTTAAGTCAGCATTAGAACCGGCTAGTTTGTATCGAGATCATATTCACTTAAGCCATGAAGGCCATCAAGTTGTTAGTCAAACAATTAGTAAAGAAATTATCAGTCAACAGCCTCCTGAGTTAGTAGTCAAAAGTCAGAGCCGAGAAAAATAATAACTCCTTCTTGCTCATCTAACTACTGGTAGGAGAGAGTCGGCAGTAGGAAAGAATGTTAATTGACTGCTGAAGTGTTTCTAATTCCAGACCTATTGATTTTTGGGTGTTCTGGGGTCAGCAGTCATCTACGGTAGATTAATAGAGTAGAGGTTTAATCCCCAGAAATATTATCCTTAATTCTTGATTCCTTACTCTCTTCTTCCCAGATTTAAATCCCCATCAAATTCTTTTTTCTGCATGACTCCTGTATTCTGATTCCTATTTAACAATTAAAACCCACTATAATAAATAGTAGCTCAATTAATATAAATAAATATAATTATCATGTCTAATGAAGCACAAGAAAAAGATTTAGATATTTCTAAATCTCAGGATATTAAGCAATTAGATTTATCAGAAAAAGTTGCTCAACTAGAAAAAAAACTAGACCTGGCACTGATGTTAATTTCTGATATTTACCTCTATGGAAATTTGAGAGATTTTTTATCAGCAGGAAAATGGAGAGAAGCCGATCTAGAAACAGCAAGAGTCATGTTAGAAGCATCTGGTCACACTGATAAAGAAAACCTGACTCCTGATGATGTGATTAAATTTCCATGTAGTGTAATTAATGTTATTGATCAACTTTGGATTAAATATAGTAACGGACGTTTTGGCTTTAGCATACAAAAAAAGATTTATGAAAGTATGGGTGGCACTTATGACATTTCTAAAATAGATCTGAAAGTTTTAAACATGACTTGTGAAAAACTGGGATTGCAATCAAAAAATAAATGGATACCTTATGAAAACCTCAATTTTAGCCTAGAAGCACCTCATGGTTGTTTTCCTTTTGCTTGGTGGAATTCTCCCTATGGAGCCAAATCAGCAGTCTATTTTTTAGCTCGCCTGAATGACTGTGACATTTATTAAAATTTTATGAATTTTTTCCTTGTTAATGGATGAAAATAGTCAAAAACTATGCTAGAAAAAACTTAGATGATAAATTAAATTTAATTTTTAAGTTTGGAGGGAATGTCATGGTGGAAGAAAAAACAGTTAATCTGAAGCTAGTTATTTTTTCTGGCCTGATGATGGCTTGGATGGGTTCAGTAATTGGATTAGCTACTGCCGAGATGAGTAAAGATCGTTACCAATGTTGTGATTTAATCAGAATAGATCAAGGGTATAGTAGCGCCAAAGCACCTCGTACATATGCAATAGTAGGCGCAATTTTAGGGTTGGCAATTGGCTCAATTCAACAAACTGTCAGATGCCTGACACCAAAAGATGAATAGCAGCAAAAAATTTGAGCAATTTATTAAACTGATTTTGGTTAATACTTATAACTGTAGAATACTAATTGTCAACTCTGGAAACAACTTCCAGAGATAGAGAATATTGCCACTGATCTAAAATATCTTTCAATAATGTCTCCTCTATCCAAGTTTTAGCTACAACTGTTAAAGGTAGAGCTAAAATTAGACCTAAAATCCCCAAAAATGTCGTGAAGAAAATCTGGGATGCTAGAGTCACAGCAGGTAAGAGGGAAACTTGCTTTGCCATAACTGTTGGACTGAGCCAATAACTTTCAAGATTCTGAATAATAATATATAAGATTCCCACTGCAGCGATTTTCCAAGGAGCATCTAATAAAGCAATCATAATCGGGAAAATTACACTCAAAGTCGGACCGATATTAGGAATAAAATTGAGTAAACCTGCCAATAAAGCGTGAACCAAAACTAAATCTATTTGCAATATCCATAAACCAAGGGCACTAACAGTAGCAACAAAGAGAGAATTAATAACTATCCCACCAAACCAATTTCCTAAAGCTACTTCACACTTTGAGAGAATTTCATCTGCACGTTGCCGATAAAAAGCAGGAAATAAAAGTAATCCTAATTGTCGGTAGGTTTTTGTATTTGCTAAAAACATTATTGTTAGTACAAACACAAAAAGTACCTGAAAAAATACTGTAAAAGTATTAGAAAAAATCTTAAAAAAGTTACTAAATAGCTGAGTACCTAATGTTTGGGTTTGTACCAAAATATCAGTAACATTAGGAGGAGGTGGAAATAAATCAGGTTGTTGTTGATATACCTGCACAAGTTGAAAACGAACTTCCCTGAGTACATCAGGTACTAGGGTAACTAATTTTTGAAATTGGGTAATAAAGGGTGGTATAATTAGGAGCGAAAAAAGGATAATAATTAGCCCTGCTATACTGAGAGTAGCAATAACTGCTAAGTTTCTTTTAATTCCCCATCTATTTAATCTATGCACCAACCTATTCAAGGCAGTTGTCAATACTATTGCAGCAAATACTAATAGTACAAGCTGTCTAATTTCCCAGAGAATATATAGGGAAATTAGCAAACTAAAAAAGCCCAGCCATTTACCAAAATTCATCATTTTTGGGGATTTTTAGGAGTTACTACTGTCGGCGACAGGCTCAACAAGAATCACTTCTTTCCCCTCCCCTTTGAACCGTACGTGACAGTTTCCCATCATACGGCTCCAGCCTTACTTCCAGCCAAAACAATCCTTGGTTTTTGAATGTACCTGTTTATGACACCCTCTGTGTAAATGCATTAGGTTTTCTGTGTCGTCATCACCACCCTCTGCCACAGGCACTATGTGATGGGTTTCAATTTCTTCAGAATTGAATAGGCTGTCTTCACAAATAGGGTATTTCCAATTTTGGTATTTAGCTACTTGCTCATATTTGGAGCCTTTAGCCCAATGGTTCTTCCCTTGTTTTAGCTAAAGCTATTTGGGATTTGACGTTTTAGCCAGTATTCTTTGAGTAAAGGGTCGTCAGGACTTGATTGGACTTTGACTAGAGCAGGGAGCCGACCTGTTTTAGCTAAAGCTACATGAATGGCATTGGGCCTTTTGCCCAACGCCAGAGGTATTGGAACATCCGGTATTGGACGTAATAAAAGGTTTCTTTGCTAACTGCTCCTCTGTAGTAGTTTGCCAAACCCTGGAGAAGGGGATTTAATTTT
>JAJEAQ010000458.1 GCA_022822685.1 Trichodesmium sp. jk18x7bins.61 | reverse complement strand
CATTCCTAATCCCTTTGACAATAAAAACTCCAAATTATATAAAACAGGAGATTTAGCTCGATATTTGCCGGATGGCAACATAGAATATCTCGGTCGCATTGATAACCAGGTGAAGATACGCGGTTTTCGGATCGAACTAGGGGAAATTGAAACAGTGTTAAATCAACATCCAGCCATACAGCAGTCAGTAGCAATCGTGCGAGAAGATAGACCAGGCGATCGCCGTTTAGTTGCCTATTTTGTGAGTATTGACGGAACATCGAATTCAAACAACAATTTTGGCCAAACTGCAACTAATATCCCCGAAAAACCTCTCCCAGTCTCTCCCAACAGCGAACTAGAGAGTGAACTGCGTCGCTTCTTAGCAGAAAAATTACCAGACTACATGATTCCAATGTTTGTGCCTCTCAAAACCCTACCCTTAACGCCCAATGGTAAAGTAGACCGACGCTCTCTACCTGCACCGGAATCAGTACAATCTGGTTCAAAAGCTAATAAGTTTGTGGCTGCACGCACTCCTGAAGAGAAGCTATTAGCAGATATTTATGCAGAAGTTTTGGGAATTTCTCAAGTTAGCATCTACGATAACTTTTTTCAGTTAGGCGGACATTCTCTCACAGCAATGCAATTAGTTTCTAATATCTCCACAGCGATGAATATTAGTCTTTCACTACAAAATTTGTTATCACATCCAACAATTGCTGAATTAACTGATAGTATTGCTGAATTACTTGAAAACAAGAAGTCTGTTCAGGCTAATGAGCTTCAAAAAACATTAAATGAGTCAAATCAGGAACCTGTGAGTCAAAAAAAATCTGAGTTTATACAAGTTGAATCTCGCTCTTTATTGTCTTTATTTTCTGTAGGGAAAATTCCCCCTGTAGATGCTGCATCTTTGGGTTGCTTAGATGAATCCGAGCTAGCAACTTCCGGTTTAAGTCGGGATTATGTTATCGAAAATATCTTTGAAAATCTCCCGCTGTTGAGAAGTGTCCGAGAAACTAATTGCGGTCGAATTGCTGGCATAATTCTACCTCAATTTAGTTCGGAGCTATATAGTGATCAGGACGCTCTAGTTAGTAAAATTATTGAAGCGTTAGAAATGGCTGCACGAATTGGTGCTAAATTTGTTTCTTTGACTGGCTTAATTCCTTCTGCTACTGATTATGGTCGTGCTATTACAAAAGCAATTGTTCATCGTCAGGATTGGCCAAAAATTACGACTGGACATGGAACAACTGGTGCTGCTGTTATACTCACTATTAAAAAGGTTTGCGAGGAAAGCAGACGGGATTTAAGTGGAGAAAAAGTTGGATTTTTAGGTTTAGGTTCGGTGGGGATGAATGTACTGTCGTTAATGCTTAAATGTTTGCCACATCCTCAAGAAATTACTCTTTGTGATGTTTATAGTAAGTTAGATTTTATGGAGAATATTAAGCAAGAATTAGTGAAAAATTTTGGTTTTAAAGGTCAGATAAATTTGGCATTATCAACAACAGTAGTACCTCCTGAAATTTACAATTCTACTTTGATTGTTGGTGCTACAAATGTGGCTAATGTATTAGATATTATACAGGTTAAGTCGGGTACTATTATTGTTGATGATTCAGCCCCCCATTGTTTTGCGCCTGAGCTAGCTATTCAACGCTTTCAGGAACATGGAGATATTTTATTTACTGAAGGTGGAGTGTTGCGTTCGCCAGTTCCTATTCATAGTTTAATCTATTTCCCACCCCATATAGCAAAGCTAATGAACGATCATCAGAAGGAAAAAGTTTTAAATCCAAACCCTTTTAATATAATGGGTTGTGCTTTTTCAAGTTTACTCTCATCTCAGTTCGAGCAACTACAACCAACTGTGGGGTTTGTTGATGGGCAACATTCTCAGTTACATGATCAAGCCTTGCAAGAATTAGGATTTGAAGCAGGCGATTTACATTGTGGAGAATATGTGCTATCAAAAGAATCAATTGTAAATTTCCGACAGTGTTTTGGCAAGTTATAGAACCAAAATGGTATCTATGCATAGCATGATCGCCAATCTCTTAAGCATCAGTTGAATGATTTCGGTAGCTTTTCAGGTGGGCAAATATTCCATGAGTTATACCCATCGGAAACCAACTCACATTTGCCCACCCTACAACAAGCAACAAAAGCGATCGCTCTCTTCTTCCTGATTCAGTAGACATACTACTAACACAAATCCAACTATTTTAAAGCAATGACAAATAAATTCGTGAAGGATTATTTTACCCAGAGCTAACAGTTACAGTAATAGCTTTAGCATCAATTAATCTTATTTTATCTGGTGATTTATCTATGCCAGGATTAATTAAATAAGCAGGAAAACAAGCTGCACTTAAACTTAGTCGTAGAGCATTACCTTTAGCAATTTTTATGCAAGTTGGCTGTCAGCATATTTTGACTGGTAAATCATTAGAAGTAACCTTAATATAACCTTGAGTAAAATTGTAAACATTGCCATCTTGTTTAACTTCGGATAGCACAGCACAAAGGTCAAAATTATCTGTATCTGCTGTGCTATATACTTCTACATAAATATCTCCAGCTATGTGTAAATCTTCTGTTAAAAATGTAGAAGTATAAGTCAAAATATCATGGCGACAATCTAATTCTGAACGTTCAAAAGAACCAGCTGGAAATGAACATTCAAAAGAACCAGCTGGAAATGTAGCATGACCACCTAATGCAGGAACAGGTCGCCATGGATCATGTACAAATGTATCATCAGGGCAAATATCAGGACAGCTTTCTGTTAGGCTGCCGGAATCTTCTCTGATGTTAGCTAGCCCTGTACTAGCTAAAAAGTAAAACTTATAATTATTGCTAGGCCATGAATTAAAATCAAGCCATTGGTTACTTCCCATCTCAAACAAAGAAACTGGCGGTTGCTCTAAAATTCCTGTATTTAAACCTTTAAGAAATTGGTCGAACCATAATATCTGTAAATCATCTATAGGGCTAGAAGCTGCCATACCATAATTTATAGCTCCTAGCTTTCTTCCCCAAGGGATATGAGACCAAGGACCGACTATTAACTTTTGTAAGAATTTGCTGCGACTAGCCATTTCTTAATACAAATGAATTGTACCTCGTAAATAGGTATCAAACCAACCTCCAATATATAGGATTGGTAAGTCTATGTTTTCCATATTTGGTGATAAATTTTGCCAATATTCACCAGCTTGATAATTGTCTAACCATTGGTGATAAAAAGAGGCTGCTGCATATTCATTCATTACCTTTGGAGAAGCTAGAATAGGATCGGATCAAGGCAAATTTATAGAAGCTTTATAAAGTTTTTGATAAGCTGCTTCATCTCCTCGTAAGCGGGCGGTTTCTGTGGTTATTTCACTGCCCAAGGTAAGTTGGTTTGTAGACAAAATGCTCCTCCTTCATAAGCCCAATCTGTATATAAATCATAAGCAATCATACCAGGGCAAATAGTTTTTAGAGCCGGATGTTGAACACTAGCAGCATATAGTTGAGTCATCCCTTGATAAGAAAATCCATACATTCTGACTTCGCCAGTGCTACCTGGTAAATTTGCTGCCCAATTAATAGTATCAAATCCATCTTCAACTTCATGGGCGAATACTTGAAATTCACCTGTAGATGTACCTCTACCTCGCACATCTTGAATAATCACAATATAACCATGGGCAGCATACCATTTAGGATGAGCATAAACAACTGTAGAAGCGATCGCTCTGCCATAGGGTGCTCACATTAATATCACTGGAAACTCGCCTTCTGCATCAGGGCGATAAATGTCAGCATCTAAACGTACATCATCTCTAGTAGAAATGGAAGCAGTTTCTTTGGGTAAAACTTTCATCATCATATTTTTAACAATCCTATCTGTTGTTGTCACTTTGACTACTTTTATTGAGTTTTCATTCACTACCTAGGTGGTGGTGCATAGTAATGGTAAAGGTTAGGGATGAGATGATTTTTTTTTACGACCTATTCTCAAAAAACTCAAGGATATTTGGAGGAATCGAGATTTAGGTGAATACCAAGTTTTACTCCTAACCATTACTATGCAGGACTACCCACTACCTAAATCCATTAATCCGTGACCATTTTCATATTACAACACTTTTCTATAATTAACAATTATTTTCTACGGTTTTATTTTAACAGTCAGTCACCCTAATTAAATAGGGTGATGACGCTTTCGTGCAACAACGCCAAACTATAGCAACCGCCAAAACGGTTAGGACGCTAATCGCAAGAAATACTCAATAGCATCTCGTAAGCAATCAAAATTTTCTAGATAGAACTCCATTCCGCCTCAGCGGAACGTAACTATAGGGTTTGGCCATGATTAGGCGTTCTATCACTATCTATAAAATACTACTTCTCTTTTATGTCCTAACGGCTATGGCGACTGCTGGAACTGGAAATTCGCCTTCTGCATCAGGGCGATAAATGTCAGCATCTCCAGGAAGTAGAAGTGAAATTAGAAGTGGGGATGACAATGCCAAGACGAATCACAATTGAACCACATTTGAGCATAGAAGATTTGGAAAAATGTTACCGAGAAGCCAAAGAACCAATCAGGGGAACACACTATCAAATAATTTGGTTATTAGCCAAAGGAACCAGAACAGAAGAAGTAATGGAAGTCACGGGGTACAGTCGTAGCTGGATTTATGAATTGGTTTGGGGTGATCACCGTATCGGGCCAGAAACTCTAAGAGACCAACGGACTTCTAATCAGGGAAGTAGTCAGCCCCTTTTAGATGATCTGCAGCCTCTACGGCAGGCACTACAAGGACTCCCTCTTTCTGGAGTCCAATGGAACGAGCGTCAGGTGGCCGACTGGATGGCTCAGTTAATTGGTCGCCCAGTCAGTCGTCAAAGAGGATGGGAATATCTCAAACAAATGGATTTTCGATTCAG
>JAJEAQ010000131.1 GCA_022822685.1 Trichodesmium sp. jk18x7bins.61 | reverse complement strand
ACAGGTGCAGTTTGCAAAACTACTGTTCTACCTGTAACCCTAGTATAAATAGCTTGGGCAGGAACTGACAAAATTAATGCTAACTGCAAAGTGAAAGGCAAGATAAACCTCCAAATTGGAATCTGTTTTTTCAGAGATTTTGTTTCATCAATTGGCTGACTTAATTCTTCAGAATTATCTCGCTCTTTGGTTGATAAATTATTTTGATTAAAAAGCTGATTAAATTTCATTCTATCTTCCAGTTGTTGAAATTATCAAACAAAAAAACACATTTTGTCGTACAACATGTAGTATATAAAACTTTCAAACAAGAGTAAGTATTTAGACGTAAAGATAATAATTGCTCAGACTGTCATTCTAGAGAAAAAGCACCAGATAAATAAATATAGCAACCGCCAAGACGGTTAGAACGCTAATCGCAAGACATACTCAATGGCATCTCGTCAGCAATCAAAATTTTCTAGGCGGAACGTAACTAGAGGGTCTGGCCATTATTAGGCGCTCCCTATCTATAAAATACTACTTCTATTCTATGTCCTAACTGCTCTGGCGATTGCTATAGGTAAAATGTCAGTAGAAGTAAGTAATCTAGATCATCTCGGATTAATGGCAGGAATTATTGACGAAATAGGTATAGAAAAGACTATAAATCAACTTCTTGGGACACAATCACCAGAAAAACTGACTGGGGGTCAAGTTGTGACAGGAATGCTGTTGAATGGAATGGGATTAGTCTCATCACCTTTATATTTATTTAGCATGAAAATTTAACGAGTCTGGAAGTTATTCAACTTCCAGAGACTTTGTCCTCATGATGGTTAAGCTGCTTTTGAGTTATGTGAAAGTTCACCAGATTTGGTATGAGGCGATCGCAACAGTCACAAAAAGTATAAATACTTACTATTATTTGAAACTTTTCTAATCTACATTTTGTAGTACAAATTACGATACAGTTTTGGGAGAGCGTGGCGCTACCTTGTCTGGGGGGCAACGCCAGCGAATAGCGATCGCTAGAGCTGCTGTGCGACAAGCACCGATAGTAATTTTGGATGAGCCTACCGTGGGTTTAGATAATAAAAATGAGCGGGCTGTAAGTGAAGCACTGGCACGACTAACACAAAATTGTACAACTTTTTTAATTACCCATGATTTGAGAAATGCCAAGTCTGCGGATTTGATTGTGTATATTGAGTCAGGTAGAATTATGCAGGACTTACGCACAGACGCTATATATAGTGTTTAATAATTATGCTGATCTGTTAAGAGTTAGTAGGTTTGATTGTGCTGCTCAAAGTCCCTTTAATTGTTGCGATCGAACTCCGTTCCGCTGGAGCGATAATGGGACCAATCGCTACCGGGAACGCGTCATCAACAAAACTATCAAAAACCGAAAAATTTGAGTCAAGTCGCTCTATATTATCAAGCATTATAGTGTATAATTCAAAAACTTTCACGAAGACTTTTGAGATAGACTTTGATTATATACAATCTTGTCAGTATTTAATAAGTAGTCATAAAAATTATACTATTACAAATCTGGCTGACCATCTTGAAAAAGTCAGCCATAACACGATTAATCGTTATTTAAAAAATGTTGATTTAGGGACGGAAGTTTTATGGAAAAATGTCAAAAAAGAAATTGTAGCTACTACAGACGGATATTTGATTTTTGACGATACGGTTATTAAGAAAATATCTTCCCAAAAAATTGAACTTGTCCGCCGTCAGTATAGTGGTAACGAACATAGGATAGTTCGTGGAATAGGAGTAGTTAATTGCTTATATTTTAATCCAAAAATAGAAAGATTTTGGATTATAGATTACCGTATTTATAACCCAGAGAGTGATGAAAAAAGTAAAATAGACATGTAGAAGAAATGATGATTGCTCTGGTAAACAAGAAGAAAATACCAGTAACAAAAGTATTAATGGATAGCTGGTATGCAACTCAAAGACTCATGGCCTTAATAGATAATTTCGGGAAAATCTACTATTGTCCGTTGAAAAGTAATCGTTTGGTAGACGATACTGTGGGTGTATAAAAATATAAAAATATTTAAAAATTAACAGGGAGTGAGTCTGAATTAGTATCAGGAAAAATCATTAATATCAAAGGGTTTCCTAGGGAGCAAAAATTCAGATTATTCTGGGTTCCTGTTTCCACAAACAGAGCAGAATATATTGTGACTAATGACCAGAGTAAATCCAGCAAAGATGATAGGGAAGCGACTCTGAAAGAGGCTGTTGAGTTTGAGTCGCAAACCAGATGGAAAATTGAAGAATTTCACAGATAAATTAAGCAATTAACAGGACTATAATTTTGCCAATGTCGTCAGGCAATAATTCAAAAGAATCATATAGCTTGTGCTATGTTAGTTTGGAATTATCTCAAAAAATGGCAAAGATTTTAGGAAAAACTCTTGATCAATTGAAATATCAATTGCTGTCAAAATATCTAGTATCTGAACTGAAGTATCCTTCAATTAAAATGAGAGTTATTTAACTTTTTATCAGTATTGTGTGAAAAAATAACTGCTTCTAGGGATGGGGGTATGCTTCATAAAGTTAGGCGATTGCTTTTTATGTCCCGCAGGGAAACGCAAAGCTCCGTTTTTCATGTCGGCGACAGGCTCAACGCTAGTTAATTGTTGGTGCGTTCGCTTGATTTGCTATGCACTATATATAGCGTCTTTGCGTAAGTCCTGCTATAGAAAAAGGCACTCATCAAGAATTGATGCAACTTGGAAAACGGTATGCTTCTTTATTTAACACTTCCCACGCTCTCAGCAATATTCATGGGTAAAGTCAAACACAAAACGGCTTTATTGTATGAAGTTCTTGGTAATGTTGAGCAGGGCATTCTCAAAGAAAAAAGTGAAAATTCAAAAGGAATTAGGAAGGCTTACCTAAATTCCTAATTCCTACACAAATCACATTAACTTAATTCAAGAAGGAAACAAATGAAAATACAATGACTAATCACAAGTTGTTTTTTTAAATGTCCTGATTATAAAACAGATAAAAAATGTTTGATACCAATTACTAAAAACTTTGATGTACGAGTATTTTTTATTTCCAAATACTATATATAGTCCCTACTCCCCGCTCTTTGGTGATTTGGTGATTTTACCGCTTATTTTTTGCCCCTAGCAAGCATAGCATTTTTTTGATAATTGGTATGACTTCATTCAGAATGGTGATTTTGTTTCCTGCGACTGGGTGAGTTGACTCTAATCTGTTTGAGGGCTTTTCTCTAGGGAAACAAAATCACCTTAAAAGGGGAAGTGTAGCAGTTGTTCTTTGTTTGATCCTGAAAACAGTTAAGAACACAAACAGGAGACAACAAAGAATGATTACTAAATACCTGAACCAACTCGCCATCCCTACAGTCGGAACTAGCGCAACTACTTTTGGTATAGTTACAGGCGCACAGGCCGCTACTTTTTCCGGCAGTATTGAAATCTCTGGCCAAGGCTTTTACCTCACAGAAGATGGAGCAGAAATTGAAAACTCCACAATGATGTACACAGGTACAGGTGATTTTGAAACTTGGTCTGGTGTAGGTGAAGTTGGTACAGATGATTTCTCAGATGTTTCATCAGATGACCCTTACGAAAGCTTTTTTTACTTTCTCTGATGGTGAAGAAGATTATGGTTTTACTCTCACAGGAGTAGAGGCAGAAGATACTAACGGAGATTTTATCGCATATAGCTTTACAGGATACATCGAAGATGAAGGAGATATTACTACACTAGAAGGTAGTTTTACTGCTCAACATGGTGATGGCTCTTCTTGGTCA
>JAJEAQ010000636.1 GCA_022822685.1 Trichodesmium sp. jk18x7bins.61 | reverse complement strand
CTTTCCTTGGCGGGTAGGACTTAGCTTTTCAGCTTTTACCTACATTCTTAACTCAGTTATCCGCTCTGTATGGGTTACAGAGGCTGGACTCTAGCCATACGTCCCTAGTTGCTAGGGGTTCCTGCTAGAAACGAACCGCACAGTTCTTTTAGTTGTCTCACTGCCTCATCGAAAGTTATACTATGGCTACTGTCAACACCACCTTCAGCACCTTGAGGTGGATCATCTTCCTCTTTCATTTTCTGCACCATAGGCGTCAACTTATGAGCATTCAATTCCCTCTCAGTTTGATAGATAGGTTGCTGCTGTTCGAGTTGTAGAGAATGTGGAACATTTATCTCCTTTGCTACCTGTTCCTCTTTTTGCTGATTATTACCAACAACCCCTGTTGGCTTTGCTTGTATTGGTGGAGCTATCTGTCGGGATTTCTCGAACTCAACGGATATCCCTTTAAATTCAGGTATCCATGACGTTTTTTCCCCTGCTTTTATCTTCCTGATTTCCTTTGAACCAATTATATTCTCTAGCTGCTGCCATTCATCCCCGCTCAAGCTTTTTGGATTTTGTTGGGCTCTTTGTATCACTACAGATAAGGGAGCATAATTTTTACTAGAAGCTATTTTCTGATTTTGAAGTCTAGAGCAGAAAGGATTAGTTTTTGATAACTGTCTACTGTACATGTACATATATAGTCCACTAAGTTGTGTATTGCAATTTTGATTTTCTCTTAATTTTTAATCCGCTTGAAAAACCTACTTTAATTTATTTTTATCTTGCATCATCAAAAATATTTCCTGAAAATAATCTTATAATAAGTTACTTTCGTGTAGCTAGCACTCGGAGCATAGCGCCAATTACAGAAGAAGAACAAGTACATAAGGGAAGCGAACGCTAATTTTGGGTCAATTACTCCAAATTCAAAAAGATAGTTACAGTAAAATCCCCACCCCCCACTCCCAATTTTTAATTTGCAACACCAAAATAAACTCTGTAGCAATATATTTTGAAAAATGGGGTATTTTTACCCCTAGATACCAACAAACCGATTTATTACACGGAGGTACAATTTCAAAAAGACACCAAAATTGATTTGCGTTTATTCTCCGAGATTTTTACCTATCTTAGAGACAATGAATCTGACTTACGTTGGCGTGCTATGATTATCTTTAAAAGTCGTAGCATTGAACCTACAGCCAGACAAAGAGAATCTGTTGAACCATTGTTAGAGTCTCCACTTGTCAAGCGTATCTATTTGAATGAATTAGAAGCGAGTCAAACAACCCCTTTAGTTGTACAAATCATTCAATTATTTGTAATTAAGAAGAAACAATTCTGAGAGAGAGTAACCGTATTGATTAATCAAGTCAAACAAAAATTGGTAGTCCTTTGATGATTGTGATAAGTCAATATAAATCATTAGTTCCTGACATCAACCCCCAAAATATTGCACTCTGCCTGCTTGAAAAGTTGAAATTTATTTTGTAGGCGTTAGCGAAGCTTTGCGCCAGCGATCGCTTCATCCTAATTTTATCAATACATCTACAGGACTACCAAAAAATTTAGTGATGAAAATATCGGTTACAACTGTTGAATTTCTTGGAAACGATTGTATTAACGAAGTTGCCAAAAATGAATCGTCAGGAGTTAGAAAGTATGTTTGGTATTGATGATTTAAGAAAAACTCGTTCTGCTCAAGAATTAATGGAGGAAGCAAAAGCTGAGGGAAAAGCTGAGGGAGAAATTAAAGGAAAATTAAAGGCTATTCCTCGCTGATTAGGAAAAGGTTTTTCAGTTGAGGAAATTGCCGAAATTTTAGAATTAGAAATTGAGCAAGTGCGACGAGCTATTGCTAATTTGAATTAGTCCTGAAATAGATTGTAGGTTGGATTGAGGCATCGTTCCCGGAGCGTCTCTGAAAGAGAAAACCCAACAAATCCCTGCCCTGATACCTAATGACTGATAAAATTACCCTCAAAGAAGGGTTTCAGGATTGAAATTATCATCCTCTTTTCCCTTCTGCCTCAAGCTACTGTGGCTCTCACTGCTTGATTCAAGGCTCTACTACTACAGGTGTACCCATTTGCACCTTCTCAAATAAAGCAACCACATGCTCATTCCGCATGCGCACGCAACCATGGGAAGCAGCATATCCAATAGTATCTACAGTGGGAGTACCATGAAATCCAATAGCATCTTTTCCATCTGTCCAAAAACCAATCCACCTCAATCCTAGAGCAGTATTAGGCCCGGCTTCCTTGACTTCACCTGTCCAGGGGTTTTGCCATTGAGGATTTTCCACCAGTTGAATAACTTCAAAGTTCCCTGTAGGTGTTTCCCAACCAGGCTTACCGACTGCAACAGGATAACTAGCAATTTCCTCATCTCCCTCATATAGATATACTCGCCTTTCCCCCAACCGGAGTACTACACGGATTAACTTTTCTGTTTCTATTCCCAAATATTCTTGAAAGTCCTTAAAAGCATGTTTCGGTTTTGGCATTAAACCACCAAACGGTAAATCAGTTTCCACCTCTGTTGATTGATTTTTACTTGTTGTCTCCCCAGTAGGAGTAGAAGCGATCGCTAAGTTTTGAGCAGATAAAAGAAGAATTGCTGTGGCGATCAAAATAGTTGTTAAATGAGAGGTTGTTTGGTTAATTTGACGAGCAAGATATAACCATTTAGTTACTTGAAATTTAATCATTTTCTACTCCTCTAACACTTATTACAGATGTGATTTCAAAAAATCTACTATCAGAGCTGATTTTAATCCCAAAGGTGAGAACTAAAACTGCCCTGACTTTGTTAAGGTTTCACTATGACAGTTGTACCGATCGCTACTTTTTCAAATAGAGCCAGTACATCTTGATTGAACATCCTAACACAACCATGAGATATAGCTTCTCCTACAGTTTCTTCATTGGGAGTGCCATGAAAACCTATATAATTATTACCATCTGTCCAAAAACCAATCCATCTTTCTCCCAAAGGATTTTGTGGTCCTGGTGGTACTATTTCTCCTGTAAATGGATGTTTCCAGGTGGGATTAGAAATTTTTTGAGTGACTTTATGGGTGCCTATAGGAGTTTCCCATCCAGCTCTACCAATAGCTATTGGGTAGCTGGTTTTTAATTGGTTATCTTGATAAACATACACAAGGCGATCGCTTAATTTTATGACTAAATAAACATCTTCTTTTTGATTAATATAAAGTTCTTTCAGTATTTTTTTTGTTACAGGTGATTTGGGTTCAATTGAAGAATATGGTTCTATTAAATCTGTAGCTTGAGTTGAAACTCCTAGTTGCTTTTTTACCGGAGTTGAAGCATAAACTTTTTGCTGCATAAAGCTATAGAGTAAGACTATAACTAAATTTAGGAATAGCAAAAGAGGAAAACTACCAATATTGATGTGGTTTTGAATATTATCTACACAAGCAGACGCAGATTTTTCGCAGGTTTTTCCATTCATCTAGTCAATCCCTAACGCTAATAAAAAAGGTTTGTAGTTGGGCTTTAGCCCTTTGAAGAAGAAGTCAGAATCAATTAGTGAGGGATTCCAAGAGAAGCATTGGTAGGTCTAAATTCCCCGCTAATTGCTCCTGATTTCATCTAATTTACCTACCTATCACGAAGAGTAGTCATTAGTCAATAGTGTATAATTTGCTCTTAGGCATTACAGTAGCATTTTTTTATTTGCTATAATAAAGGCTCTAGAGTTAAAAGCGATTAATTAAGCGATTAATTGCGTAGGTTAGGTTGAGAAATATGTAGCAATATCCCCTGGATAAACCTAACATTTTCAGAAGTTTTGTTAGGTTTATCCCCTGGATAAACTGCGCTAACATTTCCTTATACCCAACCTGCGATGCTCTTTAGTTAAACTTTATTTGACGTTGCACAATGGAAAATGATGTGATGGGAGTTGTTGATGAATTGTCCTTATTTTCAGGAAAGTAAATGATTAAAAATAGCTATCGTCAGGGAAATAATCATTCACCACTATGCAACACCGTATTTTACCATAGATAAGCAAGCTACATAAAACAGTTGTATAGAATTCCATTCACAATTGTGACTCAATTATTTCTTTTTTGATAATTAAAAGTATAGAGCTAAAGCCCAACTACGAACTTGCTCATCGGTGTTTTAGCAAAAATAATATAAAATACATTTTCTTCCTTATTTCTTTTTTCTTATGAATGATAAAAATATTGGTGTAGCAGTTGTCGGCACAGGATTCGGTAAAAAAATTCATATCCCAGGTTTACAAGCACATCACAAAACTCAAGTAGTAGCTATCTATAACCCTGATTTAGAAAAAGCTAAATTAGTCGCATCTAACCATAATATTGTTCATGCTTTTAACACCATAGAGGATATTGTTTCTCTACCTGAAGTTTCTGCTGTAACAATTTCTACTCCACCATTTCTACACTATGAAATGGCAAAGCAAGTATTATCAGCAGGTAAGCATTTATTGCTAGAAAAACCCACAACTTTAACAGCACAAGAAGCTCGAGAATTATATCATCTTGCTGATACTAATAGATGTAGAGCAATGATGGATTTTGAATTTCGTTATGTCCCTGCTTGGCAATTATTTGCAGAAATTTTAGCAGATGGATATGTGGGAGATAAACGGCTGATTAAAATTGATTGGTTAGCATCCAGTCGTGCTAATCCAAATCGCTATTGGAATTGGTATGCCCAAAAAGATAAAGGAGGAGGTGCATTAGGGGCGATCGCTTCCCATCTTTTTGATTATATTCACTGGTTATTCGGTCCAACTAAAAGACTTTGGGGTCAACTTTATACTTCAATCAAAACTCGTCCTGACTCCCTAGGCCAATTCAAACCAGTAGATGCAGATGATACCTGTAACATAACACTAGAGATCGCAGACGGTACTCCCTGTCAAACCTGTATCAGTTCTGTCACCTATCAAGGGCGAGGTCATTGGGTAGAAGTCTATGGTAGTAAAGGTACTTTAATTATTGGTAATCCAAATCAACAAGATTATGTGCATGGATTCAAAGTTTGGGGATCTCAAAATGGGGCAGCTTTAGCAGAAATCCCAATCCCTGACAGGTTAGATTTTCCTAAAGTTTATTCTGATGGTAGAATCGCACCTTTTATCAGAGTAGTAGATAATTGGGTAAAAGCAATAGAAATAGAAAAATCTTTAGTTCCATCTCTTCGAGAAGGTGTTTGTTCCCAGTTACTAATGGATTTAACTCATCAATCTAATCTGACAGGTACTTGGGTAAATGTGCCAGATTTAGATGATTTTCTGAAAAATAGCAGTAGCGTTTCCAGCTAAAAAATAAGTTGATCTGCCCTTTTTTTCTATTCCTTCTCAAATATACAGCGTATTCCATGTAAATGTAGTCCACTAATTTGAATAATTATAATGTCTAAATATGAAAGCAGATTCGATTCCGTGAAAAAATAGCGAAAGCTTACGAACAAT
>JAJEAQ010000335.1 GCA_022822685.1 Trichodesmium sp. jk18x7bins.61 | reverse complement strand
AAGATCTTTACTTAATATTATTTCCTGTACATTTATGGCCTGTATTAACTCTCCAGCTTGATTAAGTTCTTTAATAATTACAGGAGCTAGAATTTGATAAGATAATTTAGAATTAGCGATCGCTTGTTTAGAGGCTGTTACCAAACTTTTCCAAATTTCTGTATCTTGGTTTAGTTTAAATAAACTATCACAAGTTTCTATAAGCTGTTTTCGAGAAGTTGGAGAATCACCCTGTTTAAATATCTCTAACATCTGTTTCAAACTATCCTTCACCTGTTGGGCAAAATTAGTTTGTGTCTGACTACCTGCACCAGTAGTAGATGTACTAATAGTACCACCACTCATTAAAGTATTCAAATTACTTTCTAATTCGGCAAAGATAGGTAAAGCATTTTGAACAATTTCTGCTCCCTCTTCTTCCCTTAAACCATAAGGACTTTGCAAACGTTCTACTAATTCTTTGAGGGTATCATATCCTTTTAAAAATTGAGATTCTACTGTTTGATCAATGTTAACAGAATTTTCTCTAATTATTTTCAAACAATCTTCCAGGCGGTGAGCTACTTTTTTTACACTGTGCATTCCTAACATAGCCGCTCCACCTTTAACAGAATGAGCTGCTCTAAACATATCATTAATAGCTTCAGAATCTGACATTGTAGATTTTAAATCTACTAAGCCATTTTCTAAAGTAACTAAATGTTCTTCTGCTTCTAATATAAATAATTGCTTAATCCGATCGTCTTGTTCTGATGACACAACATTTCTACTCCATAAAACTCATACAAATTGTCATAAAGTGACAAATTGAACTACTACTTCATCAGGGGCATGGGAATCTACTGTTAAAAAGCTATTCAGTCGTTATTTGGTTATGAACTGATTATATTCATAGCACCCTGAAGGATGGGGTTTAAGAGACTTTTGTTCAAGAAAGAATTCAGTCAGACTTAGTCAGAATTGCGAATGGAATTCTTTGTGGCTGGCGAATGTAGCTAGCTTGCTCCGAAGGAGTATAAATAGCTATCAAACCCCCTCCTAAATTTTTAACGCAGGTAGTCTTCAATTAGCAAGGGGGTGAATCCCCCGAATTGCTTCCGAATGCCTTCTCCAAAAAGCAAATCTTAAGACAGCTAGAGTGCTTAATTTTTTTTGGGGTTACGGCGGAAACTAAAATTTCGATAAACAAGGGATATATCCCCGCCTAACCCACCCGAGACAAGAATTTCACCAGACTTTTACAAAAAGTCTCTCAAACCTAAATTATAATTTGGTTGGTGGGATTTTTTTATTCCCACACCCCGCCCTTAATTTTAGCTGAGGAGCCGGAGTTGCCCCTAGGTGTTTTCGGCACCTCGCCACATGAAATGCTACGCAACATGAAAAGCGGAGTTCGGAGCAAATGAGGCAAGCGAAAGCGTCACCTCGCTTCCCTATAGATATTACTCCAATTCCCGCATTCCCTTTCCTTAATGGCTTGAATGGCAATTGTGCCAATATTTATAAGCAGCATAAGCTAAAGTTACTACACAGGTAACAATTGCAGATTCATCAATCTCAAACTGGGGATGATGAAGAGGATAGTTAGGTTGATCTTTGTGCGCCACTCCTAAACGAAACATCATACCTGGGACATGTTGAAGATACACAGAAAAGTCTTCCGCTCCCAAAGAAGGCTCAGATAAAGTCTGAACGCGGTCGCTACCCCAAGCTGCTAAAGCCACTGATTCGACTAACTGAGTTAAAGCAGGGTCATTTTGCACAGATGGCACTCCCTGACGATAATTTAGTTCATACTTGGCGCCATAGGTGCTACAAATATTAGCCACAATATTTTCAATCCAACCTGGTAAGGTTTTATGGGTGTCTGGATGAAGCGATCGCACAGTCCCCCACATTTTTACTTGATTTGCTATCACATTTGGTGCTTGTCCGCCACTAATCTTACCAATTGTTAACACTACAGGTCTTAAAGGATTATGAGTTCTACTAATGGCCTGTTGTAAATTAGTAATCACTTGAGAAGCAATCCAAATGGCATCTATGGCTTCGTGGGGACGGGCACCATGACCGGATTCCCCAATAATTACCAATTCCAAGTCATCTGCTGCAGCAGTTAGTACCCCATGACGAATACCTATTACTCCTCCTGGAATTGTAGGGTAGACATGAACTCCCAAAATTGCTTGTACATCCTGGAGTACTCCATCTCGAATCATCCAACTCGCACCTTGGGCAATTTCCTCTGCGGGTTGAAACAGAAAGCGAATATTACCAGGCAATGATTCTCTCAACTCAGATAAAACCATTGCAGTGCCCAGGCCGACGGTGGTATGAACATCATGACCGCAAGCGTGCATAATGCCAGTATTACGGGAAGCAAAATCCAAATTAGTACATTCTGTAATTGGTAAAGCATCCATATCAGTACGAATAGCCAGCCACTGATGATGATTATTCATACCCTTGAGTTCTCCAACAACGCCTGTTTGACCAATAGCTTCACGCACATGAAGACCACAAGAAGACAATACATCTGCAACATAGGCAGCCGTTTGGTATTCTTGGCCACTTAATTCTGGGTGGGAGTGAATATGACGTCTAATTTCAATTAGACGGGGTGCTAGGGTAGTTGCTAAATCTTTAATTTTATTGAGCATAAAATATATATAGCTTTTCTCAGATTTTATGCTAGAGCTTTATAGCAATTTATTGGTAGGTATGTATGCTGATTTATAGGTGATAGCTGAGGATTATTTGATTGATATTGATCAGGGAGGATTCCTTAGAGCGATCGCTGAAAAATCTAATCTAGTTGGTTCATGCCAAAGGAGGAGGTAAAAATAACCATTATGGGTGAAGTTTACCTGGTGCTCTTTGCATTATGTTAAAGACAGTTAGCAAAGAAAAATTTACTTCATTGTTAGCCATTCGATTTCCCCGTCTGAAACCTTGAATCAATTAACTTTGAGGAATTAGATTCAATGTCTAATTCCTTTTTAATTGACTGTTACTCCCTGGTAGTAGGGTCATCCAGTAGGAGGAAGACAAAATCACCTTTATAGATGAAGCCAGAAATTTAGTTTATACCTTATATTAAAGATAGTTAAGCAAATAACTAGTGATTAGTGATTAGCCATTTGATTTTTATCCTTGATTTGTTGTGAGGAATTAGACATAGATGAGTCTAATTCCTTTTTTATTAAAGGAATTAAGCAAAAGCACTATTTATAGTTATAATGCTACGTATATATAGCGTTTACAACTAAAAAATGCGTAAGTCCTGATGGGTTCTTCAGTGAAACCAAACGTACCGCTACGACAATCGCTGTTTCAAATGCTCCCCTATCCGCAAAGCATTAGCAATAACTGTCAAAGCAGGAGGAGTACTGGAACAGGATGGGAAAAAACTGCTATCCACAACATAAAGATTATCTATATCATGGGTGCGACAGTTGATATCTAGAACTGAAGTTTTCGGATTTGCCCCAAAGCGACAAGTACCGCACTGATTTGCTACAACCTCCATCGGTGCTTCCCCACGAGGATAAACATTCCCTTTTGCTTTTGCTAACACAGAATTTCCCAGGGCTTGATCTACAGTTTTTAGCACCTCAATCCAAGTATAAACCAAGCGATCATGTGCTTCAGCGTTATTAGGAGTGTAATGCAAAGTGAGTTTATTCCCCTTAACTTCGACTCGGTTGTTGGGATCTGGCAATACTTCTGTATATGCCCACCAACCTACAGATCGCTTTGCTAATTGCTCAATCCCAAACCCAGGCATCCCTTTTGCTAGCACAGATAAAATTGGTGGTGATTCAGCAAAAGTAATATCTTGCAGTATCCCGCCTGTGTTTTCAATATGACCCATAGGATAGGGAAAATCTTGATTTCCCCAGTAGAAATCATTGACACTAATGCTTCTGAGAAATTTTCCCGAGTTGGGTTTAGGGCTAGGTTGAACTACAGAGGTCATCTGATGTTTCATCAAATTGCGCCCCACTTGGTTATAACCATTTGCTAAACCATTAGGATGTTTTTCGTTAGCAGAGCGCAGTAACAAAGCTGCTGAGTTGATTGCACCACAAGCAAGTACAATAATATCAGCAAAAAATAAATAGGATTGCCCTCCAATTTCTACTTCTACTGCTTTGACAATGTTGCCAGAGGAGTTCGTGTGCAAGCAGAGAACTTTGGCAGAAGTCTTGAGAGTAATATTGGGAGAGTTGAGCAATGGAGCAATACCAAATACTTCTGAATCCCCTGTCGGATCATCTTCCTGGAGCGTCAGAGTCAATGGTAAAGTTTCTGGATGTAGACCTTGTTGAGCGATCGCCTCGACAACTGTTTTGATTTCTGGTTCATGTTCAACTGCTGGATAGGGATATTCTGCACTATGAGGAGGTTCAGTTGGATCGTTGCCATTTTGGCCATGAACCATATAGAGTTGTTCTGCTTCTGTATAATAAGGTTCAAAATCTTTGTATTTGATACACCATTCTGGAGACATCCCTTCTTGATGCTTTACTGTTTCAAAATCTTTCTCCCGCATCCTCAATAGGGCAGCAGCATATATTTTGGTATTCCCACCTACAGCATAGTTAGTTTGGGGGGAAAAAGGTTCGCCCGCAGAATCGTACCAATTTTCCGGTGCGTGATAAAGTTCTTTTTTAAAAATATCGAAATTAGCTCTATTTTGCTGCTCTAGAGGCATAACGTCACCACGTTCGAGGATGAGTATTTTTTTGCTAGTAGCAGCTAGTTTATATGCTAGAGTACCTCCTCCAGCACCAGTGCCAACAATAATGATATCGTAATGTTGATCGTCAATAATCATTTAATTCTTTCCTTAACTGAATTAATACAAAAAGGTCAGATCATGTTTGTTTAATTACTTATTTTTTTGTCAGTAATTAGGCAAACATGATCTGAAAAGCCATTTTCAATGACTATTTTATTGCCAAATATAAATGAGGATAAATAAAATAATCCAAATCACGTCAACAAAATGCCAAAATAAAGAAGTAGCATTGATGCCAAAGTGACCTTTGTCGTAGTTGCCAGGAATAAAAGAGCGACCCAACATAATACCTTGCAATAGGATACCTGTTATAACGTGCAGACCATGAAAACCTGTCAACAGATAGAAAGTGCCACCAAATACTCCTGTGGTGAAACCAAACTTTAAACTATTCCATTCAATCCCTTGCCCCACTACAAAGTAAGTTCCCATTGCCATAGTTGCCAACAGAAGCACGCGAAACAAAGTTAAGTTATGGCGTTCTAAAGCTTGTTCTGCAAAGTAGATTACGAAACTACTGGAAACTAGAACCACTGTATTAATAGCAGGCTCTCTCACTTCTAAACCAGAAATACCTGGTGGTAGCCACTCAGTAGCTGTGGTTTTATAGACAATATATCCAGCAAAGAAACTCAAGAAAATCACGCTTTCAGAAAGCACGAAAACTATAAACCCAAACATACTATTGCCTTCTTCATCATGGGTATGTTCGGCAACTGCTGAATGCAAGGGTTCTTCTACTTGTTGTGAAGCGATCAAGCTATCCATATTAAATTATCCTTGTAATTAAAAGTGTTACATTGAGAGCGATATTAATCTCTCAGAGATTGTTTGTCACGCCTCAGATTAAATTCTGGCGTAGAGTGGATGGGGGTTCAATATCTCCTTGTACTGATCAGCATTTTATTTTTCCGCCGTCACCCATCAGAATTAAACACTCTAGCTATCTTAATATTTACTTGACAAACAGTCTCTCAATTAATCTAATTAACAGGTTCAGGAACTTCTGCTGTATGCCCATGCCCATTAGGATCATTAGCGGTCAAGGGGTCTGATTTCCCATAACCATAAGGCCCGGAAATAATCACAGGAATTTCCTCAAAGTTCTCAACTTCTGGCGGGGAAGAAATCATCCACTCCAAGCCGATCGCCCGCCAAGGGTTATCAGTTGCTTTCTTACCTTGAATCCAGGAAGCTACCATATTTAATATAAATGGCAAAGTAGACATTCCTAAAAGAAATGCTCCCAGACTAGCCATAACATTCCAGAAGGTATATTCAGGAGCGTAGGATGAGACTCGACGCAACATTCCCTGTAAACCTAATGGGTGCATGGGTAAAAAGTTGAGGTTTGTGCCGATGAATGACAGCCAGAAGTGTAACTGACCTAAACCTTCATAATACATTTTCCCTGTCATCTTGGGGAACCAATGGTAAATGGCAGAATACATTCCCATTGTGACGGTGCCGTAGAGAACATAGTGAAAGTGACCAACAACAAAATAGGTATTGTTAACGTGAATATCTACGGGAACAGAGGAGAGCATAATACCAGTAATGCCGGCAAAGACAAACATTACCAACCCACCCAAAGAAAACAGCATGGGTGTATTCAGTCTGATTTTTCCGCCCCAAATGGTAGCTACCCAGGCAAATACTTTAATTCCTGTGGGTACAGAAACGCACATGGTGGAAAGCATAAAAATCATCCGCATCCAGAGGGGTGTACCGCTAGCATACATGTGGTGTACCCAAACCAAACCACTGACTCCAGCGATAATCATGGATGAGATAGCGACTACTTTATAGCCAAATAGGGGTTTGCGACTGTAAACAGGGAATATTTCAGAAAAAACGCCGAAGATAGGTAGAATGATCACGTAAACTGCGGGATGAGAATAAAACCAGAAAAAATGTTGAAATAAAACAGGATTGCCTCCATTAGCCGGATCAAAAAATCCTGTTCCCACTGTGATATCAAATAGTAGCATTACAGCACCTGCTGTCAGTGCAGGCAGTCCAAATAATTGAATAATCTGAGCGGCGAATACAGCCCAAACAAAAACAGGCATTCGGAAAAATGTCATCCCTGGCGCTCGCATTCTGACAATAGTTGTCACAAAGTTTACTGCCCCCATAATGGAAGAAACACCAGAAATAGCAACCGCTAGAATCCAAAGTACTTGACCGTTGATTAAGTTACCTGTGGGATTTTGCAGACTCACAGGGGGATAAGCCCACCATCCTGATTGGGCAGGACCTCCGGGAACAAAGAAACTAGCCATCATTAGGATACCAACTACTGGCACCATCCAGAATGCTGCTGCATTCAGGCGGGGAAATGCCATATCTCGCGCTCCAATCATTATGGGTACGAGATAGTTTGCTAAACCGACTAAAGATGGAAATGTCCACATAAATAGCATCACAGTACCGTGCATGGTGAACATTCCGTTGTAAACAGTGCGTTCTACTAAGTCTGATTCTGGTGTCATCAGTTCGCCACGAATGATCATGGCGAATATTCCACCTACTAGGAAGAAGAGAAAAGAAGTGACTAGATATTGGATGCCAATAACTTTATGGTCGGTGCTAAAGCTGAAGTATCGTCTCCAGTTTGGCGGTTGTTCCTGTGCAGGTTTTTCTGTGATATCTCCAACACTATCAACAGTGATTTCTTTCATTGAAAAAATATTTCCTTGAGTAATAATATGTTTGGAATAATTACAAAAAAGGTCTTTGTTTGTAGTTGGGATGCGGCGCCCCAGATCATCCTACGAGCTTATTGTTTTACCGAACATGATCTAAGTGCAAATCAATCAATAATTCACAGTTAAGTTTATTGTTGTGCTTTAGACAAATTTTATGGTGCTTAATTCCGAATAGGAACAATTACAACGGGAGCCAGATGCTCCCACTAGCCGAATCTATAACCCCAAAAATGAATAGTGACAGACAACTACTTAACCATGGTAATTAACAACAGGAGGTGGAGCCGGGGCAACTGTAGGCCAACCAGTTTTAACTACACTATCTGATTCTTCTGCATATTCAGTAGCAGCTTGATTTTGAGCTGGAGATGGTTCGTGGGTTGCTGCTTCAGCCAGCCACTGTTTGTAATCTTGAGCAGATTCAACAATTACATCTGTTTGCATTGTGGCAAAGAAAGTGCCACTATATTGGGAATCAGTTAGACTGTATTTGCCGATGCGGATGGGAGTAAATTCAAAATCAATAGAGTGGTTAGGAATAATATCTTGCTTGACTCGGAATGCTGGAATATAAAATCCATGCAGCACATCTTCTGAATTTAATGCTACACGCACACGCCGATTTACTGGTAGGTGCAGTTCTGTGCTAGTTACACCGTTTTCCGAGTAACGAAATACCCAAGACCATTGTTTAGCTGAGACTTCGATTTCTTCGACTGGTTCAGTAACAGGTTTGACAGGGGTTGCATAGGCTGCTTCCATTCCTAATGATGGTGTATGCAGATGTACCAGTTCCATCGGCCCATGAATTGACATTTTTTCATAAACAATGTAGCTGTAACTTGCAATCCAAACTACTAACAAAATTGGAATTGCTGTCCAGACAACCTCTAGGGTGACATTTCCTTCAATGTGTGGACCGTCGCTGTAGTCATATTTAGCAGCCCTTTGGAAGATAATAGAATACATCATAGTTCCAGTTACCCCTAGAAAGATAAAGCTACCGAGGGTAACTAGAAAGCTAAATAAGTCATCGATTAGTAGAGATTCTGCTGCTGCTTGAGGAGGCAGCCATGAGTAGGATAATTTGCCAATCCCAATACTAACGACAGTTAGAACGAGTGCGATCGCTCCTAAGATTAAAATAGTCCTGGCTTTCATATTCATACATCCTTAAATTACTTGAGGACAAGGTTAGGGTTTTCTCCTAGTTCCAACAAACCATCAGCAGTGTTATGTACTCCAAACTCAGCAGCTAACTGCGCTCCTAAGGTACCGTGAACATACATGATCAACAGGATAACCATTCCCACTGCTAAATAACTCCACTGTACTTGTTGGAGTTGATCCTGACGCCATACATAACGTTGCAATCCTCTCCAGACTGTCATGCCCACAATCATCCCTAACAGTAACACTCCTCCTACACCATGCCATACCATAGTATCCATTGCTCCCAATCCCCAGACACTTTTGAGTTCTGGAGATGGTGTTGCTAGCATAATTTCATAAAAACCTGCTGCTACTGTAAAAAATGTGATGATTGATGAGGCTAGCATATTGTACCAACCCACATCAAAAAAGTTAGTCCGAGTCACAGCGATCGCTAAAAATTTGAACACTGGTTTTTGTAGAGGGAAAATTACGCCAATGATGTCAAAAGCAATCCCAATAATAAATAAACCTAGAGTCAGGTGAACTAGATTTGGGTGAATCGGGATCGGATAGGGTAGTCCATTGGCTCCTAGTTGGGAACTCAAACTATTTACTAATTCTGGGTTCATTGCAAAATTCCTTCTTTAACTGCTTCCACCACTGGTACTGTATGGAGTCCATATACCCAAACCAGTTCATCTCCCAGATACACCTGGAAGCAAACTATAATTACTAGCACTAATCCCAGCCCCATATATGGCATCGGTAATTTTTCCGGACTGCGCGTTCTAATCACATAGCGCCAACCTGTAATTGCTGCAATGATTCCTGAGAGTGACCAGCCAATTAATGTATGTAAATTCAGAACTGGTTCCACCGCTGCATAAGGTTGTGCCAAACCAGCTTCTAATTGACCAAATATGATAGCGATAAAGATAGAAATGGTGGCAGAAAACATATTCCACCAACTTACTTCATATAAACGAAAATTACGAGTGAAATAACCAATGATGTCACAGAAGAAAGCAAATAATACCATTGCCATCACAAAGTGGACAACGATCGGATGTATTGTATCTGGATAGGGCAAATTGTGATCGTTTAAAGGTGGTAGATATTCCCACATAGTGTTCTCCTTCAGTAGATCGTGTAGATAGGTACAAAGATTCCAACTTTACCAGTTAGCTGCTCCTAGCATTTTAGCAACTTTTTCTTATAACTTTCTACTTGAATTTAAAGACTTTCTACTGTTTTAACCGTATCAATACTAACAATTTTCATCTACAAATACTTGATTCTTTTTTTTATTAGGCAGTTGAAAAACAATGTGTTCTAAGGTGGCATAGTTTTTTGATATTTTACAGGTTATCATAATTTTAGCTGAATTATTTTTATTTTAGAAAAAAATCAAAAATATCTAAGTTCTTTCTATTACCTTCTTTTGATTAAAAATGATACATGAGTATTAAAATAAATGGTTTTTTCGGATGCGGAGCTTGCAGTCGCATCACAACTGAAATATTTGTTATCAACCCGGAATTATTTTATACTCCTCCCACTCTCCGTGACGGATATTCTTGGTTCTATGATTCCCTATCATCTAGCAGGCTCTCCACAAACAGACGGCTAGTGTCCCTAGGCGTTCGTCATACATCGAGTGCGTAATTCTGAGCAGACCTCAGCTCAATTTAAATAAATATTGCTACAAAGTTTTAGGAGGTAAGGCTGAGAAAGAGGTATATTAATGGTGGGCTAAAAATTCCAAATCTATCGAGGCGAGCGTGATAACTCAATACCCAGCCCCCCCTACTACTCACTCTCTACTGTAATTATCTTTTTTTGAAATTGGGATCAGAATGTCATATCAAATCCGCGGTTCATCGGTATAGTTAGTTAGGAGTCAGTAGTCAGTAGTCAGTAGTCAGAATTCAGTAGGGAAGAGATCAGATCAGATTTGGTAATTAGGTCGCTTGAACAATTTTTTTATACCTAATTAAGCGGATTTGATATAATACCATTTTGAAGAATCACTGCAACTACCAAGCCTTTCTGGAAGAGAGTTATAGGCGCTCATTTGTAACAAACATTTATCAAATTGGTATAAGACACACTCAAGAGAGTCAAAAGGCAAAAGTATGATCAAGAAAGTATTCAGGAGCATATTTTTTACTCAAGAATCAAAATTGAAAAGTCCCCCTAGAAGAGGGAGACTTCAGATCTAATTTTTCAGTGAAACGGAGAGGGGGGGATTCGAACCCCCGTATGAGTTACCCCATAACAGCATTTCCAGTGCTGCGCCTTAAACCACTCGGCCACCTCTCCAATATGAGAAATATATTGAGCAGCCAAATCTACTCACAATTATACTATACTAACAGAATAATTCTATATTTTGCAACCTTTTTCAGACAAAAAATTTTTTCCCTATATAACCTAGGATCATCTCAAGTTGCTCCAATAAAACCAAAATTGTTATGACCTGTTATCATCAAATTCGCATACACAACCGCCAAACTAACACCTATCATACTGTTAAGGTTCCTGATGACCGCTACATACTCCACAATACTGAGAAACAAGGAGTAGAATTACCATTTTCCTGTCGCAATGGTGCTTGTACGACTTGTGCAGTTAGAGTTATATCTGGTGAAGTCTATCAGCCTGAAGCAATGGGATTATCTCCAGTACTTCAAAAACAAGGTTATGCCCTAATGTGTGTCAGTTATGCCCGTTCTGACTTATTCGTAGAAACACAAGATGAAGATGAGGTTTATGAACTCCAATTTGGTCGCTACTTTGGAAAAGGAAAAGTGCAAGCTGGCCTGCCATTGGATGAAGACTAGAATAATTTATCTACTCATGGCCTGCATATTGTTGGCTAGCTGCCAAAACTCAAACCCCCGCTCAGGTCAACTGATTCGGGTGGAAAGGGTAGTAAGTGGACAAACAATAGAAATAGCAGACCGTTCTCTGGCTGTACCCATACTAGAACCAATTCGCTTGATTGGCATTCAAGCACCAGATATTAGACAAAAACCTTGGGGACAAGAAGCAAAAACTCAACTAGAAAGGTTAACTTTGGGACAAGAAGTATTATTGGAATTTGATGTCCAGGAGAAAGATGGGTTCGATCGCCAACTAGCTTATATTTGGTTAAATGGCATATTGGTCAACGAATATCTAGTCAAACAAGGTTGGGCTTTAGCTGATATAGATTTTATTAACACTAAATACAGAGAACTTTTTATAAATGCCCAAGAAAGAGCTAGGCTATTGGGAGTAGGTATTTGGAACCCAGACCAACCAATGCGTCAAACTCCAACCCAATTTCGCAACCAAAATCTTCAAAAATAATTTATTGGCAGAAGGTAGCTATGCTGCAAGAAAGCGACAGGAATAGTAGGCGAAAAAGGAGAAAAGTACAGCTATTTCTGCTTGACTCGGATAATTTTATTGATCACTAAATTATCGAGACATGATGTTCATCGGTTAATTATTGGTGTCTTATACCAAATATAAAAAAGGTAGTTACAGTGTTAATCTCTAGATTGCTACCAATTTCATAAAGCATTGTTTGTAGTAATGTTTTATGAAATTGGTATTATTAATCTAGCTAATTATTTTGATGATTACAGAACAATTAGAAATTTTCCTCGATATTGCCACTGAAGCTGCTCTTGCCGGTGGTGCGGAGTTGATGTCTTACTGGGGTAATCTCAAGGATATTCAAGAAAAAGGTAGTCCT
>JAJEAQ010000472.1 GCA_022822685.1 Trichodesmium sp. jk18x7bins.61 | reverse complement strand
AAATCGGGTAAGGTTTGAAGATTACTCCTCTTTCCTCCCCTTTGAACCGTACGTGACAGTTTCCCATCATACGGCTCAAGCCTTACTTCAAGCCAAAACACTGTTTTGGCACGAAAATTACTTTTGTCTTAGATTTTAATTATCCATGGACTCCATTTATCAAAGTTACATTTGATATCTAACTTATGTCCTCGGTTTTCTTCGTCAAACTCATTTTCGTATAACTGCCAAGAGAAGTCTGCTTTCCTTTCATGCGGGGACAAATTTAGAATCCCTATCCATCCCATTACAGGATGGCCTTCGCTTTTTCTCTCATCTTCTATCCTCCAGAGGATTCTGCCTTGATTACTCTTGACTTACCGATAGATAGAAATCTATCGGACTCTGTAGGACTTACCCTGTTGTATCAATTGAAGTTCAAAATAGTTAGGATGGTTATCTTTTCTGCGGTGAGAATTTTGTTTCTACATTCTAAGGAAAGTAAAACCTTAGAATCACTCACTTACCTTTTGGGATCAGCCTGTCAGGGATAATTTGGCTGTTTTACTCATGACGCAGTTTAATCAATAACTTAGACCATGTTCATCCTTCTACTTCTCCCTCTTGCTCCTTACCACCTAATCCCTGGTGGCTATGGTTACTTTTAGCGTCTGCATTCCGTCTTTTTCGTTACCTACTCGGACGTGACGTACCGCTCGTGACGGGTTACTCTATGAGGGCTAGGGGTATAAATCCCTAGGGGACTAGGTGTCTCAATTCAATTGACCAGTTCAGGTCGCGCTTACTTTAGAGTACTTTGACTGTAAATAGGCGAGAGCGACTTGCTATACTTTACAAACAGTCTATTAACCATAGTATTTGTAGTAGGACTTACGCATTTTTTGGCAGTAAACGCTATATATAGTTTGACGCTATAGTTTTAACTTACTATATATAGTGCTTTTGCGTAAGTCCTGTGTAGTTTGGTTGCTCCGTAGGATAAGCTTCGCTAACGTTACTTCAACCCAACCTATTTTAATTCAGGTTATTGAATCGGATTTGATCTGACCCTTGACTACTTTGGCAATTATCTATCTTCCCTTCTACCTGTAAGCCAATAAGTAATCATTCCTCCCCTACCTCGAACAGCAATATATCCCCGTGGATCAAATATATACTTATCTCTCAAAAGTTTATAAGTAGCTTCTGTAACTTGAATTTTGCCAGGGATTCCACTTGCTTCCATCCGGGATGCCACATTAACTGTATCACCCCACAAATCATAAATAAACTTTTTAATCCCAATTACTCCTGCTACCACAGGCCCACTATTAATACCAATCCGAATTTGAAATGGTTTTCCCCGCTCATTTAAAAATTGACTAATTGCCTTTTGCATATCTATTGCCATTTCAGCGATCGCCTCTGCATGATCGTCTCTAGCTGCGGGTAAACCACCTACTACCATATAAGAATCTCCAATTGTTTTAATTTTTTCTAGCTCGTGCTGCTCAGTCAATTGATCGAAAGCAGAGAAAATTTCATTGAGCATATCCACCAATTGAGTTGGAGATATCCGAGCCGAAAAACCAGTAAAGTCAACAATATCAGCAAACAAAATAGTCACATTTTCAAATCTTTTCGCAATCGGATGTTGATTTTGTTTTAATTTTTCAGCAATTTTAGCAGGCAAAATATTCAACAATAAGCGCTCGGACTTTTCTTGTTCCAATCGTAAAGCAGTTTCTACATACTTACGTTTTGTGATGTCTTGAATCGTACCTTCATAATAAACTATTTCTCCTTCATCATTGCGAACTACACGAGCATTTTCAGAAATCCAGATTACACTACCATCAACACGATAAACTTCTGATTCAAAATTTGAGATCGAGCCATATTCCTCAAGAGCAGCAATAAACTCAGAGCGACGATTTTGGTTAACATATAATTGTTTAGCAATATCAGTTATATGATTCTTCAATTCTGTTTCTGAGGAGCAACTATACATCCGCACTAAAGCTGGATTTGCACTAATGAAGCGTCCATAAGAAGTCGTTTGAAATATACCTTCTGCGGTATTTTCAAAAATGCTACGGTATTTTTCCTCAGCTTTTTGCAGAGCATCTAGCACTCGTTTGCGTTCTGTAATATTACGTGCTACCCAAATCACACAGTTATCTGGTAATGGTGAAATACTAGCAGTGAACCAAACTTCATTATAGTTAGGAAGTGGAGAATAGGGATAGGGAATCTGATCGTGAGATGCGTAATTAGGCAGTTGACATGATATTCCCCACATATAATTACTGCTTTTGCCATTGTGCTCATTCTGTTGATTATTAGCTATCAGCAAACTATATTCTAAATTCACAGTTTCATGTGTATTCAGCACCCGTTGAATATTAATCATAAAGAGGTTAGCTTGGTGGGGAGGCAAAACTTCATAAATACTTTTACCAATTAATTCATTAGAAGGAGTATATAATACCTCAGAATTCGTCGATAAGATTTTGACATATTTTCCCTTGGCATCGAAGACAGTAATTACATCAGTCATGGCCTCAAACAAAACACGCAGCTCTGCTTCGGATTTTCTTAAAGCATTCTCCACACGCTGACGTTCTGCAATTTCCATCATTAACAAACGATTTGATTCCTTGAGAGCTTTTGTACGTTCCTCAATCTTATTTTCTAACTGGAGATTAGCTCGTTGCATTGCTTCCTGTGCTTTTTTCCGCTCTGTAATATCCTCAACAGTTCCCTCATAACGAATTAATCGACCATCTTTCGTGCGCACAGCTTTGGCATTTTCAGAAATCCATATTAGACTGCCATCTTGACGATAAACTTGTGACTCATAATTAACTACAGCATCCTGCCCCTGTAGCATTTGCAGAAATTGAGTGCGACGTTCAGGATTACCATACAGTTGATATTGTAAGCAAGTCAGGTTAGCAATCATCTCTTCAGGAGAAGTATAGCCATAAATTCGAGCCAATGCAGGATTAGCGCTGATAAAGTAGCCATCTGGAGTTGCTTGGAAAATTCCTTCAACAGCATTTTCAAAGATAGTACGATATCTCTCTTCCGCTTGTCTTAATGCAACTTCAGCTTCCTTGCGTTCTGTAATATCAATACCTACAGCAAAAGCTGCTTTCCCACCTGCATATTTTTGGCAGACGATTAAATAATTCCTAGGATTACCATTAACATAGGCAGACACTTCTCGATAATCATCCTGAGCGGAGCTATTAAAAAATTGGCGTATAAATTCACTAAATTTTTGGCTAGCTTTGAGAAAGCCAATACTTTTACCGATAAAAGCTTCTTTCGGTAGATTATAGGTTTCTGCTAAATGGCTATTAACTCCTAAGTAGCGTAAATCTGAACCAATCCAAGATACAATTCCTGGCACTGCTTCTAAAATAGCCCCTAACTGATCTTGAGTTGCTCCCAGAGCTGACTCGGCTTGTCTGCGTTCGGTAATGTCAATACCAACTACGAATGCTGCTTGATTTTGATTATATTTGCGAGCAACTATTAGATAATGTCGGATTATATTGTGGTTTTCTGACGCCATCTCAGCAGTTATCTCTTGTTCAGAACTAGCAAAAAAGTCTTTAATTAGGAAAAAAAATTCAGGATAATTGTCTATAAACCCTATATTTTTTCCCACAAATTCTGTTCGTGGCAAGTTAAATATGTCAGCTAATTTTTGATTGACTTCTATATAGGTTAAATCTGAATTAATCCATGAAACCGTTCCTGGCACAGCTTCTAATACTGTTTCTAGTTGTTCTTTAGCTGCTAAAAGATTTTTTTCTGCTTGTTTGCGTTTTGTAATATCGATACCTACCACAAAAGCGGCTTGGTTTTGATTATATTTTTCGGCAACAATCAAATAGTTTCGAGGTTCCCCATGAACTATTGATATAATTTCACGACTGGCCTCTGATTCGGTACTTTCAAAAAGCTCTTGTACAAAATCATTAAACTCAGAACTGACTCCTAAAAAACCAATATTTTGGCCGACAAATTCTGCTCTGGATATACCAAAAATATCAGCTAACTGCTGATTCACTTCTAGATAACGTAAATCTGAACTAATCCAAGAAACTGTACCTGGTACAGCTTGTAATACTATTTGTAACTGTTCTTTTGCTTTTTTAAGAGCTGTTTCGGTTTGTTGGTGTTGCACAATTTCTTGTACTAATTGGTCGTTTGATTCTTTGAGAGCTGCAGTACGCTCTTGTATGATGATATTTAGCTCTGGCTCAGTTAAATTGCAATTTGATTTGGCTGCTTTTAGTTCACTAACACTTTGGCGAAGAAGTATTAGTTCCTGGAGTAGTTCTTCTTTAGTTTTATCTAGGTCGTTCATAATTTTAAAAAGTTATGATGCTCTGAAAATACATTAATTTACGTTCTACTATCTACTTAACTTAATGTATAATTGAGCTGATTTATAGCCAATTAAAAGTAATTATGTAATTATTTTCCCGTCCCTAGTATTAGACATTTTATCAATTTCATTTAATCCGTTGATGAAAAATATTAATTAACTATCTTTGAAAAGATAGCAGTTTTGATTTGATTGAGGTAGACTGAAACGATTTTAAATTTTGTATTTTGGGTTTTTCCAGATTAAAAAACATTCTCAATTTTCTGGAATGGTTGTCCCTATATCTCCTATATTAGGGGCAGGCAGGATGCCCCCCAAAAAATGGATAGTTTATTTCTGGGAAATCCCTGGAATGATTTTTCTTGAATCCCTCTATCTTCTACCTTCAAATTACCTATGCTAACAATTTAGCCAATTGTCAAAATTTACACATCATTAGACTTGTCGCTAAATAAAACCTGAAAAGTGGCCAAACACAATTCTGGGTATTCCCATCAACTTATGCTGCCATTAAGTAGAAATTCCCGAGTCCTACAACAGTTAACATTAAGCGAGCCTCTAAATTTTTGAGATGATTTCTGTAGATTGCTTTCGTCGCGTTGTATCTCTTGACACCTGCTCTCGTATGTTCACACTTGACGCGTTCGCGTAGCGGTGCGGATGCACTAACCCTACTTTTTTCTCTATTTGATTGTTTCTGTTGGTCTGTTAATTCTTTCTGCCTCGGCTTTTTCGTGGGTATTTTGATGTTAACAAACTCTTTCTGTCATCCCTGAAAGCCTGATTCTACATGAATTGTCACTTCATCTGGCACAAAGTCTACCAGTTTTTATTCATCCAACTGCCGTTTGTCATGCACCAGGCCCTCTCGTGCTTTTGATAGCACTAGAACTCTTTGATTCTGGTCTGTCATCATTAAATGTTGGCGAGTCTGACGCTTTTTTTTACCTGAGTCATGATTTTTCTGCTTCTGTTGGTCTTGAGGACGTTGAATCGGGCGCTCTTTCCCATCAATTATCACCTCTTGAGCAGATGGAAACTTGGCCATCAACTCCTGAATACTCTCCAGTTGACGTTCTGGTCAGGCCATTTTTTGTCCCAATGCCCTCTCTAGCACTGATTGCCGTCTTAACATCCAATGGTATGCTCGGCTACGGTGCAGCTCAAACAATACAAAGCCCCATCAAAGGTAGGGTAGCATTTAAAGTAGAACCAAATCGAAAATAGCTTGTCTTTTCGCTGTAGCAATCGGGCTTTTCTACCTCCTCCTACAGCTCGAAGTCGAGGTTTTTGAGTTTTGGCGAGCGCCTCGGAGTCAAGTCCGGCAGAAAAAGCTTGTCACAATTCATCGAGTGCCTTACGGTTTAGTCCCGTTAATGCCCTCAATAGACGCTCTTCTTTTAGCACTCGATTCATGTCCAGCATTTTTCCATCTCTCTTTAAATACCAATGCTTACTTTACCTTATTAAGGGACAAGTCTATTGAATCAGGCAGAAGGGAAAAGACTATGGGGATACCTGCTCAAGCCACTCATTGTTGATTTGAAATTCCTGTTGGCTTTGATAATTTATTAGTCAGTAGTGGTGCCGCCAAATCAGGTGCAGTAGTTATTGGCACAATTTTGGGCTTTGCCTATCGTACCTATGTGCAATTATGAGGGTTTGATATTGTATTATGTCCAGCGACAAAAGTGATAAAAATAGTTTTGTAGCTGCTCTAAGCATACTAGAGTTATAATTCCAGCGCATCGCAACTACAAACATTTTTTTATACGCAATTACGTGGACATGAGATCACTCCTGGTTAATGACTACTGTTAGAGTCGAATGAGGTATCACTACCTCAAACTCTCCTTCAAAACCGGACATGAGAGTTCCCCCTCATCCGGCTCCTCCTAGCTAGTTTTTCTTGCGCCGT
>JAJEAQ010000552.1 GCA_022822685.1 Trichodesmium sp. jk18x7bins.61 | reverse complement strand
CCCCAAAAATAGAAAAGTTACTTTTTAGGAATTGAATTAATCGCAATTATCGATTAAGTAGTATTGCCTAAGCCTAGCATCATCCCTGAAAAATTTTAGCTTTTAGGCAATTGGGCTGTATTTTCTACTCAGAAGCTACTTTTTTTGTAGCTATATATAAACTTATAGCAACTGCCAAGACGGTTAGGACGCTAATCGCCAGACATACTCAATGGCATCTCGTCAGCAATCAAAATTTTCTAGGCGGAACGTAACTAGAGGGTAGGGCCATTATTAGGCGATTCCGGGACGGATCGCGAGAGCGAATCCCTATCTATAAAATACTATTTCGATTCTATGTCCTAACTGCTCTGGCGACTGCTATATATCATCTTTGGTTAAATCTTAGTTCAACACTCACTACTGGTGGTCAGCTAGAAAGTTACGCCCTAGTCTGAATCAACAGGCTCTCCACATGGGAAGTACCAGGTAACTGGTATTTAGCAATCGTAGACCATAATCTCGGATTTAATCTTAGATGTTCAAATTCATAGAAGTTGACAGTACACAGTATATTTCTGATCTTTTCACTTGTATGCTTGAGAAATCAGAAGAATTCAGAATTGATACGATATCAACTTCTGAGATTTAGGCATCAAAGATTATAGATGGATTAAGGGGTACTTGGCTTGAGCTAGCGTAGGAGCGCGAGTCAGCGGAACTACTTCCACACTTGCTCAGCCCCCTCCCACACACTCAAATTGAACGCGTGGGGCAACTCCGGCTCCTGAGCTAAATCAGTTTAATATCTGGATACTCAGCAACAATATCCTCGGAAGTCAAAGTATCACCACTTGCTTGAGGTGTCCACAGAACTTCAACCGCTAATAACTGTTCGCTAGAAATAGCCCCCACTTGACTCAAAGCACGCTTCAAATCTTCTGTACTATTGATAGTTGGTAATTGTAGTTGGCCTTGAGTGCCAACAATGATCGTAACTACAATATATTCCCCTGGTGCTTCTAGTTTCTGAGTTACTAGGGTGTCATTAGTTTGACTCACTGGTAGAGAGTTTTGAGCGCCTTTGCCTGTTAATTGATTGTTATAGCTAGAAAGGGTTTCCTCTGAAAACTTACTACGTTCAGCCAGAGCATACTGATTAAATTTGGCTTCTGCGGAGTCTAACCTTGATTGTTCACTTTTAGCAACACCATAAGCCCAATACTCTGGGTGACGTAATAAAGATAATGTGGCTTCTTGGAGAACTTGTGTTCTACCAGCGGCAGAACCAGTGTCAGCGTTTTCTGCTATTCTATCAAGGTCTGTTTGTAAGCTGCGAGCTTCCGCCAATAAACCAACTTGCACACTACCAATAGAAACTTTGAGGTTATTGTTGTAGCTCTCAAATTCATCTCCTTGGTTTGCTCTTCGCAAACTACTCATTAAAAAAATTAGTGCTCGCAATAAAAGTCAAAATTGTAAACAGACTACTAAACCCACCGAAACCAAAAAAAGGTAGTAAGAATGGGAAACCAATGCCACCTCGTGGATAGAAACCACCTCCAGGGCTACGAGTAGGTGATGTATAGGTACGACTCGGCACTCCAAATGATCCACCGCCAATACGACCTCCACTACGGGCAGCCAGAGCTGCATCAGCTTGACTGAAGGCTAAAGTCATCACCAAACCAATTATCAAGATCGGTTTTAGCAGTCGTTTGATGTTGGAGAGGAGTTTTTTATTCATCAGATAAACTTATATTATTATTTTCAGCTTATTCTAATTTATCGCTTTTTCTACAGACTTCATTGTGCAATCTAACTTTTTAATGATTGAGTTATCCGCACTTTTTGCTACTCCCTTAGAAGAGCTTTGGACAATCGAACTTCTGATACTAAATCTGTAGAACTCCTATATACTTTTTCCAAATCTGCCTCTAACTCTTCTGTTCTCTGCCCTCTGGCTTCAGCATAGCTGCTTTATACCAAATAAAAAAAAGATAGTTACAGCAATACCACATGCAAATCTCTCAAGAGTTTTGCGCTCTGAGCCTCCTCCTACCTAACTCGTAAATCCGCACCTCCTCAAAACAAAGACTTTGTAGCAATAATTTTGATAATTGGTATTACCCCTCTTAATGCAGAAATAACCCACCTGTAACAAAATACTGAAAGCCTTACCAATCAATACTTTTAAATTCCGCGTGGCAGCACTAACCTCCTCCGACAATAGTGACTATTTCTAATTTATCCCCTGCTTGCATTTCGGTTTTGTCCCAAAACTGTCGATGAAGAATTTCGCCATTATATTCCACAGCCACTAACCGGGGATTTAATCCCAACTGTTCGAGAAAATTTGGTAAAAGGGTGTGGGGCAAACAGGTACGAATTTCTCCGTTAACTTGGAGTGTAATTTGATTTGACATTCCCGTACAATCTAAACTTTTTCAGGTAATATACTATGAGACTTAAGAGTTTGATACCTATTTAGTTGAGAAAGAAAATATTGTGTGACAAGGGTTGGTTGTTCTGCTTGCATAATTGCCCTAACTACAGATACACGCTCTGCACCTGAAGATAAAACTTCATCACAGTTTTGCATATTAATTCCTCCAATGGCAAACCAAGGAATAGGGCAATTTTTGACAGCATAATTGATGTATTCTAACCCGACTGCTACTTTATCTGCTTTCGTCGGAGTGTTGTATATTGGCCCGACTCCAATGTAATCTGCTCCTGCTTGAATTGCTTCTTTCATTTCCCCTGGGTTTGTAGTGGAACGACCTATGAGTTTTTGAGGCCCTAGAAGCTGTCTGGCCAGGTTAATGGTGATATCGTCTTGTCCAAGATGAACTCCATCTGCACCAACAGCGATCGCTATGTCTACTCGGTCATTAACAATAAATAGAGCGCCATAGCGATGGCAAATTTGACAAAGTTCTTGAGCTTCTGTCAATTTTTTTATGTCGTTTGCTGTTTTATCTCGGTATTGTACAAGAATTAATCCTCCTTGAAGGGCTGCTTCTACAATATCAGCGAGTCTTTCGTTGGGTGAAGTAACTAAGTAGAGGTGAGAGTTTTGCAACTGCTGATGTCTTTGATAGGCCAGAAGCCCACTTTCAATCGTGTAGACTCGGTAACGTATGTGTTTACAAGCTGAAGCCATCTGGGAGTTGTACATTTTCCCGTATTCTTCCAAGACTCGGAGTGCTTCTTCTAAGCGACAGAAGTTCACTTGTAGCAGTTGTTGGACATCTGAGCGGTGTTCTTCCTGTGGATGGGTTAATTCTGTGCCAGGATCGTCGGGAGTATTTCGGGACATTCTTAGTTCTGTGTTATGCCAACTTCCTATCTCTTGACGCAGTTGTTTACACTCGTTAGCTAATTCTACCCTATTGAGGCCAAAACGACACCATTCTTCAATAATTCTCAAACCTTCCCTTGCCCTGTCTAAGTTAGCATCTAGAATTCTGCAAACAGCAGGTAACAGATTTTTACCCCAGCTATTATATTGATTACCCATAAGAACTATCCAATAAATGTTAATCTTACTTTGCTAATCTAACTATAACTTTGCCCTCTCAGATATTTGAGGGGCAAACCATGACATATTTTGCCATTAATATAGATCGTTCTATAGTATAATATCGGCTGCTATATATATGAACTTACCTATTTTCTATACTGAAAATGCTGCATTGAAAAAAGCTGAGGAGAGAAAGGGAGACAGATAAAGTCTGAATCTATCAAAACAATAAATTCATTTTGGTTTCCGAACAACAGATACGATTAAAGTGATAGTCACCAGCCACAAGAAAATCGGTATTGATGTTAGTCAATTTATCTGTTGAGCTTCTGGTAGTTTTGAGATTTCTACTAAAGCAGTTTGCATAGGGAGTATTATCGATAAATCTTGCCAATATTTTTATCAAAAAAATTTATAACTATGTGTTTAGTTGAGGAGACTGCGACTGCTGTTGCTGGAGCGTTTTTCATTCTCCGGTTATTGCATAGAGACTGACAAGGTTTCAATTTTTTTTTAGGCAAAAATTCCACTCAATAGCATAAACAAGTAGATAGTAGTATAGTTTCTTCAGAGCAGAGTAAATTGGGGGCATAAATTAATTGAGGGTAATTGCCAAGTTCCATTGAGCGAGCTAAATATGAATTTTCCTAGATACTGTAAGACTGATCTGTTATCTTTGGCAATAAACCAATCTTCACAAAAATTAAACTTTCTCTTCAACACACTACATAATAATGGATACTTGACACGGCTACAATAATCAGTTGTCTGTCACAGTTTTCTAGGAGGAAAGCCGTGAAACTAATACTTATCTTTTCTACTCAGGGAAATAATCAAATAAATTTACTCAGCCGAATTGACTTTCTGTCGCCTCTTTTAGCTACAGCACTACTAGGGCTATTTACTTCTACAGGTTTTGCATTACCATTTCTTGAACAAGTGGCCCAATCACCATAAACTCAAACTCGTTCTCAGATAAATGTACTTTCTGTTAGTTCGTCTATTGGTAATGACTCTGGAGATGGTAATAAAACTGCTCCTTTAAAAACTATTACTTATGCTTTAAAAATAGCTAAACCTAATACCGTCATTTGACTTGCGCCTGGTATTTACAGCAGACAAACAGGTGAAGTTTTTCCTTGGATTTTGAAGCCAAAAGTTATAATTAAAGGTAACTCTTTTAACAAAGGAAAAAATATTTTGATTCAAGGTGGAGGTAATTTTGATAGCCAAACTTTGAATCCCAAAAATATCACAATTGTGGTTGCTAATCAGTCGAAGTTAATTGGTGTAAAAATCAAAAATCCTCACCTACAAGGTTATGGTTTATGGATAGAATCTAGTGGTTGTATTATTAGTAAAAATACTTTGACTGGGAATGCTCTGAATGGGATTTCTGTGGTAGGTAGTAATACAGCTATTATTCAGGAAAATGTTTTCTCAGAAAATGGTGCAAGTGGCATCACAATTTATCATAATTCTCAGCCATAAATTAGAGAGAATTTGTTTCAAAATACTGGTGTGGGAATAAAAAATACTGATGATTCTGCCTCCAAAATAGTGGGAAAACGTTTGATTGGTAATGAAAATGGTATTGTTGCTCAAGGAAATGCACGCTCAATTTTGCGGGGAAATTATATTGAGAGTAATATACGGGATGGAGTAGCAGCGATCGCTCAATCATTACCTGATTTAGGGCACTCTCAAGAGCCTGGTCGTAATACTATTCGTAATAATGGTCGGTATGATATTTATGCTGTAGTGAAAGGTAAAACTATTCCTGCTTATGGAAATTCTTTAGCAGGCGATCGCAATTATGGCAGTATTGATACTGCAGGAAAAATTGCTATTCCCCCACAGGTTGCTCCTTTGACAACCACCTCTACTCTCAATCAAGTAGAAAAAGAATCTCAGCCAGAGGATGAAATTATCGAAACGACTTCTACTGAGCCAGAAAGTCTCACAACACAAAAAAATCAAACTTATCACCCTCAGCCGAAAAAACCCAGGAGCAGAGTATATCTAGCAATATTAGTTCCCTCACAAATTTAGGAAATGGTGATTTGTCTAGCACCATTATCCCTGTGCCACCGCCCGAAACTCAGTCAAGAGCTAGAGGCAACTCCTACGAACAACCTAGTCGTCAGGGAAATTTACAAAGGCTACTACAAACCAATCCTAATTATCAGAATCAACAAGCAATTGAAATTCCAGTATCACCACCAGCATCAGGGCGTGGCATTTTAGAAAGGTTGCGCAATTTACCTCCTAGAAGCACTACCCCAGATTTTGAAGGTACGACACCACTTACATCTCCTGGCTTACTTCCTGTGCTAACAGCAAATATTCCTCTTGGCAGTGGGGGTTATGTGCCTCCTGGTATCGCCAGAAGTCAAAATCCTAATCCTTGGCCCAGACTCTCTTTGAGGTCTAACTCTCAAAGCCGAGCTGTAGCTTTAGGTTTGCATTATCGAGTGGTGGTGAATGTGAATAATAATTCCCAAAAGTATCAGTTGCGAGCGATTCTACTAGATGCTTTTTTAACTAATATTGACGGTAATTCAGTCATGCAGGCTGGAGCTTTTCGGAGTCGTCTGGAAACAGAGAAACTATTAAGAGTTTTACAAAAGAATGGTTTGAGGGCTAAAATTATGCTCATTCAATAAGACTCATAACGTTATTACTATACCTGATCACAAGTCATAAATTATTATTTAGTTAAGTTTTCAGCCTATACAATCTTATTTTTGACTTCTGTTAAATTGTAGTAACACATGATACGGAAAAATTTTTTTCTTAATAGTACACACAATTCCCTTCAGTCAGACTACAATGGACATGCTTAGTTGAAATTTCCAAGAGGTCTACAATATGGTAATATCTGTTAATCCCAGTAATGCCCCAGTTTTCCTATTTCCTCAGAAGCAAGATTATATCGAGTTTCGAGTAGCCGAAACAGTTCAATTGGATATGGTTAGAATGAAATTAGACATGGCACTATTAGCCATCAAGGTGTTAACAGGTATTACTTCAGATAATATACTTCGAGTTGCAAGTAAGTTCAATGTACCACCCAAATTTCTCAATGAACTTGCTCTAATATTAGCTGACTCCGAGATGAATCCCATAAACAGAGAAGAAAAGAAAATATCGCACAATCAACCTCTGAAAGTAGAAGAAGCTCAATCTTTTATTGTTGTGATTTGTCACTTAGCAAAACAAAATCAACCATTAATTCGCCGAGCAGTAGCCTTAATGGAACAAATGGCTGCTCAGAATCACAAACCTGAATCAGTTACCTTACTAAAGGAATATCTTTGTAATTTTAAACAAGCATATCAACAGTATCACTATCTAAATAATACTGTTTGGCAAGATAATTCAGAAGAAGTAGCTTTAAAAGTATTAGTTGATCTGTTATTTTATAGCGCTCCTCAAGGGTGTAGCCGTCTTTTTTCTAGTATCAAATGTGAAGAACATAATCAGAGCAAGAATTAATCATTAAAAATTCAGCATCAAGAAAAATAGTTGCTGAGATACTAAATACTAAAACCTGCAAATGAGATGATTTTAGGTTAATATTAACCCTCATGTTTTCAAGAAGTTATACTCCCCCAACTTGTACCCTGAAAGTTACAGCTAAAGGTTTAGCTATACTAAAATTGATTGGTATACCAATAAAACAAAGCTTTCAACTCAGTTTTGACGACCCCAGGGTGTCAGAAGCGGAGCATATTTCACTCAGGGGAAATCGCAGTGAACTAGATACTCTTCACAAAGTAGTTACTACTTACGTTCAAGATTTTATCAATAACTCTCCTAAGTTACCCCTAGACTTAGAAAATACAGGAGTGGAAGACAATAAGAATGTCGCATCACAAAATCCATATACAAAAATCCAGGCAGAGACTCAGGAGACTGCTAATGAAACGCTTTCAAATCCTAACTCTCAATCTCCTGTGAAAGGCAAACAAGGTATATATCTGCAACAACATGATTTATTAACCCATAATTTATTTTTGGGATCTCTAGCAAATAAAGAATCGGGCAATTTTATTAGCCTGAGTATGCTACAACTATTTGATTTAGCGATCGCTCTCGATGAGTGTGAAACTGATTTAAAGGCTTTGCCTCAATTTAAATCTGATGATGAAGTTAAAAGTATTCCTGAATGGTTAGGTAGTCTTGTTCTGATTATAATTACTGCTGCTGTGACTGCTGCCGCAATTAAATTATATGATCGCTATGCAGTTAGTCGGCAGCAGTCAGATCAAACTATTACGTCATTAGAGCCGACAAATGAAAATAATCAATCTTCCCAAACATCTCCAGCCCCTAGCCCATTACCAAAACCAGCAGTAACTTCATCGCCTCCGACAAATTTACCAACACCGACAATATCTCCAGGAAATATTATTAAACCTTCTCCTATTCCTACACCATCTCCTCTATTTCCGCGGCCCAACCCTGCACCACCTGCTCCGGCTAACTTGCCATCACCTCCGACTGATGTTTCTAGACATCCTGAAAATCAAGGCACTACTCCTACAGTAGTTATTCCTGCATCGCCACCACTAGCACCACCACCACTCTTTCCTCCAGCAATACCTAACTATGGGGTTTCTGTACAACCTAGACCTCCTGTACAACCTGCCCCAAATCTACGCATCCAACCAGGACAAAATCAGGCTCCCTCACCTGTAGTTAATAGGCGTGGGTTAAGACCTTATTTAGATGTGAGTAGTATTCCTGTAAATGTTCCTAGGGTAATTGATTTACCTCCATTACAGGATACCGAGCCTGTGGCTTTACGCGATCGCGAACCTACTGTTGAGCCTAGCAGTGGGCAGGTAAAGCCTAAATCATTATTTGATAAAATTCCGCAAGTGGCAGAAGTGAGAGAATACTTTGAGAACAGTTGGGAGCCTCCATCAGATTTAGATAGAAATTTACAGTATAGTTTGTTATTAAATGGTGATGGTTCGGTCAAAAAGGTAACGCCAATCGGTATAGCATCGGTTGAATTTTATGGTAATACAAATATGCCTCTAGAAGAGCAGGCTTTTGTATCTAATATTGAGGGTGGAAAAACTGCTCAAATTCGATTGATTTTAAATTCAGATGGTCAAGTAAGGACTTTTTTGGAGTCTTTGAATTGACATATTGCCAAGGTTAAGCAATTGCAACAAAGCGGGATTATTCATGTCGAAGAATCCTGATTGCGGTTTTGGTTGAGGTTTTGAACTAGAAGTACCTTATACCATTTTGAAAAATTAATGCTATATTTGGAAGCAGGGAAAAATAACGATGAAAATAGGCGAAGTGAGTAAATACTATGCATTGACTCTAACTAATAATATGCGAGAAATAGAAAACCCAAGTCAAGCCAAACTTTTGGTAATTGGTATTAGTGATAGTCACAGTCTAGCTCTTGACTAGAAATTTTTAGCTGAACTTACTTGAATATCAAGCAATTTCTGATAATTGATACTAAATACGGTTATGCGTGACCTGTTCAGGTCGCCTGTCGCGCGACCTGAATGCTCCGCATTCCGTAAGGAAAGCTCCGACTCTTGTCGCCTACTGGTCGTCTGAAACGGGACACCGAGTCCCCTAGGGATTTTCACCCCTAGCCTTCACGGAAAAGACTTAATGAGTCCGACTACACCTAGAGTAAGCAATGAAATAGTCCGAATGCAAGTCCCGTTTGAGCCTGTCGCCGAAAAGGAAAAGCCGACTTCTCCTGAGTCTCATGGGAAAAAGACACTCAGACAAAGAAACTTAAGGTCGATGAAAGTTTAAGAGTCAGAAATGATTAAGGTCGTCGAAGGACAATTGAATGGAGCAATCCAGGATTCTTGTAAAGAATCTACGTCTAAGAATTTTGGCAGCAAGAAGGGCTGTTTGTGAGGCTGGAGCGGAATGATGGGAAACTGTCACGTTCCGTTCAAAGGGGAGGGGAGAGAAGCAATTCTTGTTGAGCCTGTCGGCGACAGGCTCAAGCGTTGAGCCTGTCGCCGACATAAGAAAACTCCGACTGGGGTCGG
>JAJEAQ010000353.1 GCA_022822685.1 Trichodesmium sp. jk18x7bins.61 | reverse complement strand
GGCACTCCACAGCCAATGTCATCATTATGAACACATGAGCAGAGTGAAAACTTAGACTAACTAGGAGCCGGATGAGGTGAAAGTCTCACAGGGGGTTCTGAAGGAGAGGCGCCCCGAATAATATCGGGCGTCGACTCTAACATCAGGGGATGGCCTGCTCAAGTTTCATCTCTTGATTTACCAACGCCACTCAAACCATACCTCAATTTTCAATTTGTGTGGTTTCTCGTACTACAGTTTGAAGTGCGTATGTGAGATTTAGGATTATCTACATCTCCTAAAATTGTCTCAATATTAGTAATGTTTTCCTGATTTTTGACGAAACTAATTAACTCCAACATCTCAGGTTGTACATCTACTGCCAATACTTTTCCTTCAGGAATTAAAGGACTAATTCTCAAAGTAAAATAGCCAGTACCAGCACCAATATCTACCACTATATCTGTAGGTTTGAAGTCAAGGTTATCAATAGTACTTTGAGGTTTTTCCAGCTCAATCCTGCTATAACTTTATAGGCAACCCGCCGCTTCATACCCCATTACTTGAGCTATTTATCGACCTAGATAAAATTTTCCTATTCCTTCTGGATTATCAATAGTTCTATATTGATAAAATCCATCTGAGCGAGCAACTATATCGGTTTTTATAGTACATGCATTTAGAATAAAACTTAGAATAAATATAGCTCAGACGATAGCTATAGTCTGAATATTTTTGTTGAGATTTATATTCATAATTTTATAGGATATAATAACCTTGATGATGCTAGCATATTTTGCTATTTGAGTAACTTAAGCAGAAGCCAAACTGAGTTATGAGTAATTATTCCTTTTCAGGAGTATTAATTATTGTTATATGAATATATAGTGCTTAGTATCATATCAGTTCAAGAAGCAAAAATTAGTTGATTAGGTAATGCTAATGAGACGTCAAGAATATAATAAATTAGTGCGCGATCGCATCCCAGAAATGATCCGTAAAAGTGGCCGAGAATACAAAACTGTCACTCTTTCAAAAACAGAATATCAGCAAGCATTACTACAAAAATTAATCGAAGAAGCACAAGAAGTCGCTACAGCAAATGATGCTGATTTAGCTACAGAAATAGCTGACTTACTAGAAGTAGTAGATGCTCTACTCACAAGTTATGGCATTTCTCATAGTCAAATCAAACTGGAACGAGATCAAAAGCGAGCAACTAAAGGAGATTTTGATCAGCAAATTATGTTATTGTGGACAGAAGAAAATAGTGCTTAATAGAACTATTATAAATCATGAAAACACCTCTCAACTAACAAGCATTAGGAAATATTTTTAGGTGCTCATGATGCAGTTCGTGTGGATAATTTTATTGATGTTTTGGAAACTAATGCTACCGAAAAAGTGGAGAGATTATTAGTACAAATGCTCAAGAATAAACTGTAAAAATTATCCATAAGATTGAAGCTGCTTTGCTGACAGCCGGAGCTAGTTCAAAAGATATGCTAAGAAGTAAAATTTATCTGAAAAATCTCAACGATTGGGAGCAAATAGGTCAACAAGCAAGCATGGAGAGAATTTTTTGGTGAAATTAGATCAATTACTACCATGGTAGAGGTAAGTTACTTAGTATCTCCAGAAATGTTAGTGCAAATTGAGCTTGATGCTTAGAGATTGTTGATAAAACTCAAATTAAATTCTGGCGTAGGCGTAGGGTGGGTGAAGGGTCAATATCCCATTTTACTCACCGATATTTCATTTTTCTGCCGTAACCCATCAGAATTAAACACTTTAGCTATATTAATATTTGCTTGACAAACAGTCTCTTATATTTTCCCTAGAGAATAAACTTGATAAGTTTCTGCCAAATATTCCCTTTGCTACCATAAAAATAAATACTTTTCTTAATTGGCAAATCCCCCTCAAAAAAATCATATATTTAAGGATAAATAAATTGTTTGATTTAATTTTTTAGTTATGAACAGAATTAGAATCGCTAAAGATAAAGCAGATTTAGTTAAAGCCCTAACCGAATCAGAAGGAAAAACAGGTCCTTTTAAAACTTATGCAGATGTCATGGTATTTGCTGCGTCTTTAGCTATTAAGAAAAACAAGCGAGTGGCACTGACAGAAATTTCTCAAAGAGAACCTGGCCCGATTAGTATAGAGGTGTTTTGGTCTAGGGGATATGATAGTATTATAAAATTAATCGCGATCGCCGATACAAAGGATACAAAAATTATTTCCCCAACTAATGAAGAAATAGAAGAAAATCCCATGAAAATATTTGAAGAGTATGCCAATGGTGGGTTAGAAATATTGCAAGATGAATTACGAGGTGCGGTAGATTATTCGGAACGACTTTTATTAGTCTTAATTTCTGAGAGATACCAGAAATCTCAGCCAGAAGCAGAATTTGATTTGACTAAATTTTTGGGATGAAGTTCTTCTAAGTTATTAGGTATGAGACTTTTTCCATTCTAAGAGATTGTTTGTAAAATTCAGATTAAATTCTAGCGTATGGTAGGCCATTGGGTCAATATCTCCTCATGCTCACCATAATTTTAGTTGTCCACAGTAATTCACTAGAATTAAGCACTCTAGCTATCTTAGTATTTACTTGACAAACAGTCTCTAACAAAAGAGAGATAAGTAGTGATCGCTTTTGCTATTAGATATATTTCCAGTGGGCAAATGTTGAATTATTCACAGCAATGGCAAATCAGCACAATATTTATCCATTCTACAGCTTACAGCAACTTTATTTATAACATTATTTGCTCAAATTGATATTACTTAACCGGATTTGCTCTAACTCTTCTTTTAACTTTTGACTTCAAATAGGTGCGCCCATACAGGTATGATGACCATATTGAGCATGAAAAAGGGAACGCAAATTCAAGAATTATGCGAATTTTATTTGTGGCAGTTGAAGTAACTCCTTTAGCAAAAGTTGGTGGTATGGCGGATGTAGTTGGAGCCTTACCTAAGGTATTACGGGCCATGGGTCACGATGTCCGTATTCTTATGCCTTACTATGGCTTCTTAGGTGACAAGATGGAAATTCCAGAGTCACCAATCTGGGAGGGAAATGTCATGTATCAAAGTTTTGCCATTTATGAGACAGTACTACCAAAAAGTGATGTACCGTTATACTTATTTGGCCATCCGATTTTTTTGCCACGTCGCATCTATTATGGAGATGATGAAGATTGGAGGTTTACTCTATTCGCCAATGGAGCGGCGGAGTTTTGCTGGAATGGCTGGAAACCAGAGATTATTCATTGCAATGACTGGCACACTGGTATGATTCCAGTCTGGATGTACGAAACTCCAGATATTAAGACTGTATTTACGATTCACAACCTAGCTTATCAAGGGCCTTGGCGCTGGTACTTGGAAAGAATTACTTGGTGCCCATGGTATATGGAATGCCATAATACAATGGCTGCAGCAGTTCAGTTTGCTGATCAGGTGACTACTGTTTCTCCGACTTATGCCGAGCAGATTAAAACTCCTGCCTATGGTGAACGCCTAGATGGTTTAATGTCTTTTATTAGCGGTAAACTTAGGGGCATTCTCAATGGTATCGATATGAACTTTTATAATCCAGCTAATGACAGATATATTGCTCAAACTTATACTGTTGATACCTTGGAAAAACGTGTTGCTAATAAAGTTGCTCTCCAAGAAGAGGTGGGATTTGAAGTTAACAAGAATACCTTTTTAGTAGGAATGGTCTCCCGACTGGTAGAGCAAAAAGGACTTGATTTGATATTGCAAATCTTGGATCGGTTTATGGCCTATACTGATAGTCAGTTTATTTTGTTGGGCACGGGCGATCGCTTCTATGAAACTCAATTGTGGCAGATTGCTACCCGTTACCCAGGCCGTATGAGCATTCAACTTTTACAAAATGATGCTCTTTCCCGACGAATCTATGCAGGTACGGATGCCTTCTTAATGCCTAGTCGCTTTGAGCCTTGTGGTATTAGTCAGTTATTGGCCATGCGTTATGGTAGTATACCAATTGTACGTCGTACAGGTGGGTTGGTTGATACTGTCTCTTTCCATGATCCTATTAACAATGCTGGTACTGGCTATAGTTTTGATCGCTATGAACCTTTAGATTTATTTACTGCAATGGTTCGAGCTTGTGAAGCTTTCCGATTCAAAGATCAATGGTTCGAGTTACAGAAACGTGGCATGAGAGAGAACTTTAGTTGGGATAAATCAGCTCAGGAGTACATCAAAATGTACAAGTCAATACTCGGATTACCAGAAGAGGAAACAACAACAGAGAAAGAGCCTGAATTGGTATAATCTGACGAGAGAGAGCAACGCACTGAGGTTTTTTAGTGTGGGATGAGTCTTGACAGTTTGATCATTAAAGGCAATAGGTGAGGCATCCTTCCCAGGAATGGAGCGTCCTGCTCCACCTTAGAGATTGTTTGTCAAACTGAGATTAAATTCTGGCGTATGGTGGGCCTTTTTGTCCAGATCTCCTTGTAATACCCCGCCGGGGCGGGCGGGGTTTAAATAGATAATTTTAGTTGTCCGCCGCCGGCCACCAGAATTCAACATTTTAGCTATCTTAATATTTGCTTTACAAACAGTCTCTTAAATGTTGTCAAGGGGATTTCGGTGGATGTTGTTCTAACCGTCAGAATGAAGCAACTGTAGCCAGCCATTACTGTTTTCGGCATCTTCCCAGATGAAACCCTGCACGACTTGTAATATTCTGTCCGGCGAGAATAGTGACAAATAAAATTTAATTTGCTCTAACCACGCTTATAGTTATAATCGCGCTTGCATCGCAACTACGAACAAAATTTTTTTATACGTAATTAAGCGGACATGACGTTATATCATGTCTGGATAATTTAGTTATCACAAACCTTGCTCCTCACATCCCCCTAGGGCTAATTCATTGTCGCCATAAAAAAATATTTATGAGTGCAAATTATTGTAAATTATCATCTACAGAAATTCGGTTAGCAACAACTAAACCTAAACAAATTTGTTTAATTAGACTTTAATTTCATCAGGCGATCGCGCCAAATTTCTGCCTGCTTTTCTGTTTCTGCCAAATTATCTCTAGTTTCCTGTACAAATTTAGGCTCTGCTTTATTCACAAACTCTGGTTTACTTAACCGCTTAGAAACAGATTCTATCT
>JAJEAQ010000514.1 GCA_022822685.1 Trichodesmium sp. jk18x7bins.61 | reverse complement strand
GGCACTCCACAGCCAATGTCATCATTATGAACACATGAGCTTGGAGAAATCCTAGGCCAACTAGGAGCCGACTGAGGTGAAAGTCTCACAGGGGGTTCTGAAGTCGAGGCGCCCCGAATAATAACGGGCGTCGACTCTAACACTAACGGATCAAAAACTGAGTAAGCCTCTGGCAGTTTTGCCAAGAGCATTGTTAATTCCATAAAATCAACCTACCTTTTCCACAAAATTTTTATGATATTAGTATATATGAAAATGAGTCGTCATTAGTATCAAAATTTATCTCTTAAAATCTCAATATCAATGACTGGAAATATTGAAATTGCTAAATCATGGGAACAATATTGTTCCAATATTGGAACGATAAGAACATCTCAAAGTTTTAGCTTATTCTTGGTTTTAATCTGTTCTAATTACCTATATAAAAGAAACTGAAAATGAGTTTTTAAATTGGAAATATTTAATCTAAATAGTGGGGTAAAAATGCGGTAACAGCAATCTCCTACAGATTCCTCTTGATTGTCTTGAACTGATATTAGAAGCCTAATACCAATTTCATAAAATCTTGCTACAATGCTTTGCTATGCTGGTATGGATATAGAGACTAAGACTGTAACTACCTTTTTTGAAAAGGTAGCAAGTTAAAGATCTGTCTTGTGGCTTCCTTGCTTTAGATGCTCTAACCACATAGGAATAAAAATCCCAGCAACGACTAACACTAAAGCACCTATACCAAATTTTGCAACCCAACTTACTAATTTTTCTAAAGGTACAGCTTGTCCTACAAAAAAAGACAAACTTACTATAGTAAATGCCCAAGTAGTTGCTCCAGTAACATTACATAGTAAAAATTTCCAGTAAGGCATTTGAGCAATTCCTGCTAAAGGCCCGGCAAAAATTCGTAGTAAAGTTACAAATCGACCAAAAAATACTGCTTTAGCTGCATTCTGGCTGAACTGATTTTTAACATCTATCAGTTTTGCTTCTTGAATATGAAATATTTGGCCTAACCTTAACATGAATTGCCAACCACCATACTTGCCAATCCAATATCCGCAACTATCCCCAAAGACAGCTCCGATAATTGCACAACCTAAAACATACCAGTAGGTTAACTCTCCATTACCAGCAAGAAAACCACCTACAAGTGTTACAGTTTCCCCAGGTAATGGAATTCCAGCATTTTCTAAGGCTATCCCCAAGAAAATAGCTAAGTAACCATACTTATGGGCTATGAAATGGATTGTTTCTAATGATACAAACTCTAGTGACATTAGACATTACTCTTCAAGCTGACTCCCTCAAGTTTATCATTTTTTATATTTTCTTCTCAGGCAGTCTTAAATGCTGGGAACTTATTTGTTACTTCAATGATCCTAAATTACATCTAGACACTCAATTTTTATCAATAAAAAAACCAACTCATTTTTATAGAACAAAAATTAACTACCTATAATATAACGAGTAGTCATTTGTTTTAGTTTTGTATTATGCAGTGATACTAAATCCGGCGCGCGATAGGAGCTTTATTTAAACCTCGCCCTTACGGGCAGGGTCTTTGTTATGAGGGAAAGGCAAGAGGCAAGAGGCAAGAGGCAAGCATGGTTATAGATGATTTGGAAAATGTACATTTGCCTCATGAGGGAGGATCTACGCTTTCATAACCGGATTTGGTATGAAATCTAATTTTTCCAAAGTATTGGGGATTTTATCTATTTAAGTAGAATTCCCAGAATAAAATCGCAGCTATATTTGTCATTGGCATTGAATTTTTTTTTTTCAATTTAACCAATTTTGTTTTTGAGTTAACTGAAAAATCCAACCTTTTGTTTTTAATTAATGGTGATATCTATGATAAATGTTGAACATGTTATTATAATTCCCCAACACCGTCTAGACTTAGCTGAAGCAGATGCTATGAAAAAGAATTTTTTATCTCTACTAGAGAAAAAATACAGTCTTTGGATTATTGATCTGGCAAATGTAGAGTTCGTAGACAGTTCGGGATTGAGTGCATTAGTTGTTGGTTTAAAAACAGCTCAAGAGCATGGCTATAGTTTAGTTTTCTGTAACCTGAAGCCAACAATTAAACTGGCTTTTGAGATTACTCAATTAGACAGAGTTTTTCAAATTTTCAATACTCTTGATGATATTTTTTCAGACTTTGATTTAAAATTAGCAACAGCCCGGTAGACAAGGATATGGGTTCAGCAAACATTTATCTGAGAAGTATTTAGAGCTTAGAGGGCATCTATAAATAAAATAAGCCTTGATGTAGGGTGGGTTAGGTGGGAAGAATTCCACACTAATGATCAGATATTTTAAAACCCCGCCGGGGCGGGCGGGGTTTTGAGCCGCCGTCACCCACCGAAGATTGGCTATTTGATGTTGTTCTTAGATTTTTTTTACAGATATCTTCTAGTGCCTGAATACCAAGTCAAAATGCTAGCCGTATTTCTACCACCCACTACATACTTAAATTTGTAACTTCCTCCTGGAAAACAACCCCCACTGACAATTTTTAGTGTGGGATGAATCCAGGCAGATTCTGTAAAGTAGTTAGACAAAATTATTGTATTTAGTATTACAGCATTAAAAAAAGCTGGCGAGGTAAATTATGCTTTCGCTGGATATCAGATGAGTTGTTGTCTAAAACTCCAAATTTTGTACCTCATAGTTCTAAAAATTGCTGTAAATTACTTCTGGATTTATTAGAGCTTGTAAGGTACTCTTTACCGCCTCAAAATACAGAATTATAGCAGTTTTCACGCTTGGTAGAATACAGAGACTTAGGTTTTAACGCAGAAGGCAGCGGGAGTTGAAGGCATAAATTACGTAGTCTACAAAAGTGAAAAACGCTATAAGTTTTTACAGGTACTTAATCATAAATAGAAAAGCAGGACATAATAGCCACCAGGCTATAAAATCATGTCAAAGGTAATGATACCTCAAGGAAGTTCTGAGCGCCATAATGGAACACCAGAAGCCTTCACTGTTAATGAAACTTCTCCTTGAGGAGGGAAGCGATTAGGTCTAGTAATGAGAGCATCACAGATAATTAAGCATTACCAAATGTGGGCATTTCCACAGATGAATTTGATTGACTAGTGCCAAAGGCAGGCAAATCTAGGCCATTAGCCCGCCGATTTCTAACTGCTAGACGATAACTAACACTTTGTAGCTCTGCGTGAAGTTGACGGTTTTCTTTTTGTAAGCTTTCCACTTTTTCCAGTACTTCTGCAAGTCTCTCAGAAAATTTTTGACGATAAACTTCTGGTAGTTCTTGTACTACCTGTTCTAACATTTGGGAGCGATCTGTTAACTCTTGTACAGAATGACGTAAATTGTATATTTCTGCATCTCGTTCATAAATTTGTTGTTGATAAAAATCTACTTGTACTTCAACTTCATTAAGCTGTTCCTTCAAACTTTGCATTTGAGATTGATAACGTTCAGGAACAGTTGATGTTGGTACAATACTTGTATTTCCTTTAACTAAGCGAAAAAGTTCTTGAGACAACTGTTGAATTAATTGCTCTCGCATTTGTAGCTCTTCGTTAAGGCGAGACACTTCAATTTGAAGTTGCTGTGAATTTAACTTTTGCATTTGGCTCACTTGAGTTATGCTCCTAAATTATTCAGTAGTTCCTGTATATATTTTAAACAATACTATAGCTTCATAATTAATAATTTGAGCAAGAAAGAATTCAGGAGTACCGAGCCTGAATTCATGTGGAGAATTATGTGTGACTGAGGGATGTCTTGCTTCGATATAGAAGTATAAATGGGTTTGGTGCCCCCACTAAATTAATAATTTTGCTGTTATTCAATTAGCGGTGAGTCAAATCCCCCACTAATTGCTCCCTTGTGCCTTCTGCCTTTAGCTCTCACTACCTTCTTCAAGCTGTACAGGAAGCAGTGAGAATACTCCATCCTCTAGAGCAAGGATATTATACCGAAGAGTATTTATACTTATAAAAGTTATAGTCGACGCTCAATATTATTTGAGGCGCCTCTACTTCAGAACCCCCTGTGAGACTTTCACCTCATCCGGCTCCTGGTTAGTCTAAGTTATTACTTTTGCTCATGTGTTCATAATGATGACAATGGTTGTGGAGTACCTCAAGGTTCCCTGGCTTCCAATTACTATGGTTGCCATCCTTATGGTGTAGTTCTACCTTATCTTTAGGCATGAACCGTAATCCACAGGCCTCACATGTA
>JAJEAQ010000188.1 GCA_022822685.1 Trichodesmium sp. jk18x7bins.61 | reverse complement strand
ATAAAATCCAAAGCATACCTGATGATGCCTGGCTTTTGGTTTTTTTCTTTTATATGTTTTTCCTACCCGTGCCTCCCTATATTTGTTAATAATTTGCTCATCACACTACCTTGTGGAGTACCTGTTTCTGTGGGATTATATATCCCTTTATCATTAGCTACGCGACTCTGAAAGAGGCTAAATCCAGCTTTTAACCATCCTTTGATGGATTCTCTGTATGGTACAGTCCCTATCTTGTCAAGGATGGATTTAAGAAATGGTTGAGCCTGCCGCCGACATGAAATCGAAGAATCCTTTGAGATCTGCGTCTAAAACCCATGTATCACGTCCATTTTGTCATCTTAAGAAACTTTGTTCAATGGCATCGTGGCAGCTTGTTCCTGGATGGAAGCCATAGGAGTTGGGTTCAAACACAGCTTCCCATTCTGGTTCTAGTATGTTTTTGACTATTGCTTGTCCGACTCTATCCTTTATGGTGGGAATTCCTAGGGGACGTTTCTTACCATTGGTTTTAGGTATATAAACTCTCTTTGTTGGTTTTGCTTTTGGCATCTCCCATTCATTGGTAAGTTTCACTCCCTGTACCTAGAACCCCTATCCTATGGGAAACTCTGTTTCCCATATTGGGGTTCTAGGGTGTGTTTATTACCTCTTTATCAATTCCCGCAGTTGGCTTGACTGTATTTACCTGAGTGATTTGTCTGATACTGAGCAATAGGTTTGAACGGCTTTTTGCTAACAGTTTTTGCAGTCTACGTAGCTGCTTAAACCGACCAAGTTGTTTGGCACGAAAAATCCTTTGTCTTAGATTCTTAACAATCTTCCTTACTTGTTCCCAGTTAATCTGAGACCATTCGGTTAATTGTCCGGTGAACGACCTTTGTCGTATTTGACATCTAACTTATGTCGACCTTTAGTTTCTTCGTCATGTTCTTTTTCGTATAACTTCCAAGAGAATTCGGCTTTGACTTTTCGCCTGTCGGCTCCCTGTTTCGTGGCGACCTAAACATGTCGGCGACAGGCTCAACATGTCGGCGACAGGCTCAACATGGGGGGGGCAAATTTCGTAGGCTCAGGCTTCTCGAAGAGTACCTTTATCCATTCCATTGCAGAATGGTTTTGGCTTTTTCTCTCGTCTTTTTTCCTCCAGAGGATTCTGCTTTGATTACTCTTGGCTTACTGATAGATTTCGACCTCCCTTGAGACTATGTAGGATTTACCCTGTTGTGTCAACTGAAGTTTACGAAATAATTAGGATGGTTATCTTTCCTGCGGTGAGAGTTTTGTTTCTACATCCTAAGGATGGAATAGCCTTAAAATTATTCACTTACCTTTTGGTTCAGGCCTGTCAGGTATTATTTGGCCTGTTTATAGGTAACGCAGTTTAATCAATAACTTAGTCTGTGTTCATCCTTCTATTTCTCCTTCGACTACTGATTAATTCCTTTCAGCTTTGGTTACTTTTAGCGTCTGCATTCCATCTTTTTCGTTGCCGAATGAGATGTGATGTACCGTTCTTTTACGGGTTACTCTACGTTGAGCCACCTCGCCACATGAACATGTGGCGAGGTACCGAAAAGGCGAAGCCAAGCGGCAGCTACAGGGTTTGGGGTAAGAATCCCAGAGAGACTTGACGCCTCGGTTCTGTTGACCAGTTCAGGTCGCGCCCGCAACACTATATAAGGCTAAAAAATGCGTAAGTCCTGTAAATTTGGTATCACCCATGATCATAGCGTTCCAATATCTAGCAGCAATTAGGAAAAGCTAAAAAAACGCACCTCGCTCACCCCACTGCGCATCAAAGATTGAATCTAGGGACTGCACTTGGCATTCGTTCAACCAATAGCGTTGGCTGTATCTTGTCCACAGGCTACAAGGTACGGCCGACTGTATTTTCTTGAGTGGGTTTGAAATTCTGGAGAGACCGCAGAATTACGCATTTGCTTTTGAGACTCACAGTGGCATTCACCCCGCTCCGATTCCCCTAGTCTAAACTGTGGGTTTCAATTGCGGGCGTTGAATTCTTTACTGTCACACGATCTATGTAGATAACTCCGATGTGTCAAGTTTGTAGTCCAAATGCTGCCAATCTGACAAAGATGTCCTTTCTAAAAGCACTATTATAAGTAGGCTTGAAAATAGGACTCAGAAGGGTGAAACACGCTTGTTGGTGTTGCCATGCAGATGGGAGAAAGTGGTAGACTATTGCTTGCGCAAAGCCACCTGAGCTTTACAAGCCCCACCTTTGACACGCTGGGGTAATTGGCGTCTTTATCTATAGGTAAAGCCAATTCAGGGCAATTATATGTTTCATAGATGTCAAGGCAGCTCTTGAGCATGACCACAATTTAGAGCAAGTCTCGTGAGACGGATAAAATCTGTCAACGACAATAATGAAAGAGGCATAACAAAGGCATTGATATTTCAGTTGTCGCCTCAACTCATAAAACCCTTGGTAAAGAAAGTGATTTTGCCAGTTTGTGGTTTGGGATCATCCCACTCACGTTTAAATCTTCAGTCATAACTGTGGCATGTTTTTTGGGTGATGTACCCACAAGCTCCACTATCGCTTTTAGTGTGGACTAGAGAAAATTATAGTTAGCCAATATCAACGTCGGGATTCACCAGGGGGTGTGTGCGGAATTACTTCTGCACTTTATAACCCCCAAACTACGGCGGGGCTGTCGCTTGCCTCCTGAGGTCGGAGTTTTGCTTTCACGCCTGGTGCTTCTCCCGAAGGAAGCTAAATATGTTCTCAATTTATCTCAAACGTATTTGTGGATGTTAGCTACTTTTCTAGATTAAAGTCGAGATGAAACGGTGAAGGTTGAAACCGAGTGTTTTGGTAAAACATTCCTAAACATTCAAACCCACCAATATCAAATCCGTTTCAATAACCTCACAATCAATATTATGAGGTTATTGCATCTATAATGCAATAAGGCTGATTTGATATAAAGCCAGTGATAGGCATTATGCTTACTTTAGATTGCGACTTGCAGTTTCACCATTTTCAACTACTCCCGCTCCGATTCCCCTTCGTGTCTGCGACACTAGTCTAAACGGTAGGTATCAATTGCGGGCGTTGAATTTTGTACTGTCACAGGAATCATGGAGATAATCCTCACAATGTAAGGTGTTTACCTAGCAATAACACTACTTATATCGGGCTACTTCAGCGACTACAGTCATTAGAAACATCACAATTTCATCTAAAAACCTTCGGCAGTTTAGAAACCCGTCAGCTATGCCTTACAGCAGGCAGCCCCTTTCATATTGGCTACAGCTGAAACAGCTACGGGATGAAAAACGACTCACCGACTTTAGTCGCCTTCCCTTTATCAGGTGTTATTAAGTGAGGGATTTATCCCTCTCAAATCAAACTCCTATATTGGTTGGGTAATTTTTGCCTCACCAATGTTATCGGTCAGTACTATGGGTGAAAGCAAGAGCTTATGTACGGACATTCCATGGAACGTCCCTATGGTCGTGTTTAACCTTCTGGTTAAAGGGCTAGGAACTTAAACGCTTACAGATCAAGTAGACCTCTTACGGTCTTAGGCTGTTTAGGTTTGGGCTTGCTGACTCGGAGCATAGCCACGAGGGTGTGGCCAGCCCCATAACTTTAGCATTGTTAGAGTTAGTTAACTTCCTAGTGCTACCAAGCATACTTATGGTCGCATAATCTGGGAAATTATGATTAATTCTCCACATACATTTGCTCTTCTCCCAATGCTGAAATATTTGTGACTCTTACATCACTCTCAGAGTTCCCTGTTTTTTTGAACCTGCTGACTTGGAGGGAGTTTCTCCATTCCAGCAGAGGTCTTTTTCTCCAGAGGCATGACTTTCTTTGAGGCAGAGGGTAGTTGATAGCTGTTGTATGCAAAATCCATACTGTTAGAGAATATTGCGTTGCTGAAACTGGGTATGAATTCCAGCAATTTAACAACTGAAATAGATCGCATCATGAGGTATATAATTAGTCGCCAATTGACGATTCATACCTTCATTCAGCAACGCCAGAATATTTATTGATGCTTTTTTACGGCAGTTACACCGATTAGTTTTGCATCCCCTAGCTAAAGCTGAGGTGCTTTGAAACTCCCGAATGCTTTTCGGTAATTTTTTCCCAGATTCTACCTCTATACATCCACTCTAGCATATTTTTTTGCTATGGAAGACAAACAAATGATGATTTTAGTGACAATTAACTATCTCCTATGTATTCAGTCAAAACTTGTTTTTTCCGTTGCAGTTATTGCTTGACTCCTACAACTTGATTAGGCAATGCCTGGTTAGGTTTGTAGGAATGTTGATCGCTTAAATCGCTCTAAGTTTGAATTAGCTGATGGTAGCATTTTCTTTTGATGGCCATGTTAAGGAGCGTTCGCATAACTCCATGAAATTGTCTGAAGTTATTTTTTAACAAAATAGTCAAGGTTTACCTATCTGATTAATAATAATATTAATTTACTGATTTTTGCAAGTGAGGAACGAACGATCACATGGATGTTAAGGATTTAAAATTTATTTGAAAATTACTAGGCTACAAAAATTATCAAGCATCAATTAATAAGATTCAGCCATAGCAAGGAATGAAGGTATATGAGCGGGATGAAATCTGTTGCCGATTATGCGATCGAGGGTTGGTAGATTTTACAACATAGGTTACAAAAATTAATATAGAGCCGAAGGGAAAATCACTCCTTGATAGTAAAAAAGCAGCACTCTCACTCACTGATGAAGAATTAAAAGTGCTCAAAGCAACTACAAGGGGAGCTATTTCTCTGGCAGAGACTGGTATTGCTGTTGCCTATAGAAAAGCTGTCATTGCAGATTTGCTTGAGCAAGGTTTAATTAAATGTTGATCAAGCAAATCAAATAAGTTGGGCTGACAGAAAAAGGAAAGCAATTTTTGTGCCAAGAATATTCTTCCCGCAGCAATGCCAAAGAAATATCCTTGAAAATGCTAAGTGATTATCTCCAGTTAATGCGTACAAATAGCACCCTTCAATCCCCTCAACAAGAAAAACAGAAGTTTTTCAAGCTGCCTAAGCCTACTGACTCAGAGATTTTAGCAGTGATTCGGGATTTAGACCAGAATCTAGCCACAGATAATTGCTTACCCATTTTTCATCTGCGACAAAAATTACAACCTCCTTTATCTAGGCAAGAACTAGATAAAGCACTCTATCGTTTAGAAAAAATTGACCAGATAGAATTAAGTTCCTTACAGGAAGTTCTCTCCTACACACCGGAACAGATTGAAGCAGATATCCCTCAAGATATTGGCGGATGTTTGTTTTTCATCATTCCCTACTAAATTTTCTGATATCTGCTATCGTAATTCACTTAGCGTCTAAAAAATATTACTAGGTTATACTATGGCATCTATAGATCAGATTATTCAAAGAGAGATTAATCCTTTTGAGCCAGTAACTCTTTATACTATTAATTTTTGGCAAGAGCAACAAAATCCTAGCTTGAATGTTGATTCTATTCATCAAAGTATTATCTCTGATATAGAAGTAATACTAAAGCAGGTTGCCCAAGAACATCATCCCCGCACTTTAATGCTTACGGGCGACTCTGGCTCTGGGAAGAGTTATCTTTTAGGCAGGATCAAAAAATTATTCAATCCTAAAGCTTTTTTTTGTTTATATTGATCCCTGGCCTGATAGTGATTACATTTGGCGTCATATTTTACGTCAAACAGTTGACTCTTTGAGCAAAACTCTCGCAGATCAAAAAGATTCTCAGTTGTTAATATGGTTAAAAGGTATATTGGCTTTCCCAAATAGTAGTTTGCTCAAAAAAATCATTGGTGAGAGAAAAGTATTCATTAGAAATTTCAAGGCAATTTATCCTGCTGGTATTTACAATGCTAATGATTTTTTCAGCGCCCTTTATCATTTGCTGAATCCTATGTATAGAGTTGCTGCCTGTGAGTGATTGCGTGGGGATGATTTGGATGAAGATGATTTAAAATCTTTGGGCATCAAGAAGAGTATAGATTCTGAAGACTCTGCCCAAAAAATTATGATTAACTTGGGGATAATTTCTGCTGCATCTCAACCTATTGTTTTATGTTTTGATAATCTGGATAATATCCCTCGCTTATTAGATGGATCTTTAGATTTACAAACGTTATTCAATGTTAATTCTAGTATTCATACTCACTATCCACAAAATTTTCTGATAATTATTAGTATTATTACAAGTACCTGGAAGCAAAATGCTGAATTGATTCAACCTGCGGATCAAACTAGAGTAAATGCAGGCTATTTTCATTTAAAACCAATTACTTTAGAGCAGGGTGAAGCTATATTAGCTGCTCGTCTGAGTTCTTTGCATTCTCTAGCAAAACCAAAATCTAGAGCGGCGATATTTCCTTTATCAAAAGAAATATTAGAAGAGAAATTTCCTAGAGGTAAAACTCTACCTCGCAATATATTAGAGTTGGGGCGTCAGGAATATGATCGATATAAAATAAAATTATTAGATGAGCCAGAAAATGATCAAGAATTAACACTTGAAAAACAATTGGCGACTTTTAAGTTAATTTGGCAAGACAAGTATAAAAAAACTCAGAAAAAGATTAGTAATATTACTGATTTTGCAGCTCCTGAGTTAATTCGGATGTTACAAGAAGTATTAGCTGCTTTACAATATCAGGAGGTAAATACTAAATTATGACGTGGGAAATATGCTAGCCATTCTTTGAGTTATAAAAAACACAATCAAGACCAAATTATAGGTGTAGTTTGGACAGAAGAACCTAACATGAAAAGCTCTTACAATACGATGAGTGCTTGTCAGGCAGTAG
>JAJEAQ010000506.1 GCA_022822685.1 Trichodesmium sp. jk18x7bins.61 | reverse complement strand
GATAAATATCATCAATAAAAACTAAAAATATGGGAAGCTTGTAGCACTAAAGGTTTAACTTATAATACCTATATTTTACCATTTTACCTGAGGTTTCGTTGTCATAATCTCTGATAACAAACAACTTGATTGGTTTGTTATAAAAAAAACCATCACTAGAGGGTATCTATAAATAAAATATTAAGCATTGATGTAGGGTGGGTTAGATGGGAAGAATTCCACACTAATGATAGGATATTTTAAAACCCCACCCTTACGGGCGAGGTTTTGAGCCGCCGTCACCCACCTAACATCGGCTATTTGATGCTGTTTTTAGATTTGTTTACAGATATCTTTTAGCTAATAATCAGTGTTGAGTTTTGCCTTTAGTTCTTAATATAACCTTTCTCAAAGAGTGTGAGATATACTTTTGCTTGACTTCGACTCTCGATTCCCGAGTATCTAAAACCAGAAACCTTTGTAGCTCAATAATACGAGAACTGTTATATATACTAAAAATTTCCAACTAAAATTTTATTTGTATGATCCTGCTAATTAGACTTCTAGTAAAAAGAATCAAGCAATTACATGAATTTGATAAAATTGGTATTACTTGACAGATTTGTCAATTATGATCTTGATTGATTATTCTTGCTAGCCAGACTTCATCAATAAATCTATTCACCAAAAATTTTCGGTAAGTAGAAAAACAGCCAGTTTTCAACAACACTCAATATAGTTCGGTTCATAAAAAATTCAGATTTTTATAAATCTAAAAAGTCTATTTAGCACCTCCTATTGTATAATCGATCCGTGCAGATCGAAAAAAAACAACTAATCAGGGGAAACTACTATGCAAGCTTGCTCTAGCTATCAAAATGAATTCAAACATCTATATCAAAAAGGCGATCGCCTATATACTATGGGCCTACAGGAAACGGCTCTCAAAACATTTCAAAAAGCCTTAGACATTACTGAGTTAATCAATACCCGAACCAAGACTTGATATTGTCTATCCCATGGGATTAGTTCACTATAAAATAGGAGAATATCTCAATGCTCTTGAATATTTAAAACTAGCCTTAGAACTAGCACAACAAATAGGAAACGAATCAAAAACTACCACAATATGTAATGAAAAAGGAGAAATTTATTATCTTTTGAAAGAGTACGAGCCTGCGTTCAAGTGTTATTCAAAAGCTCTAAAAATATTTATAAAACTAAAGGGTATAGTAGGTATCGGCAAAACAATAAATCACATTAGTACAATGTATAATTTAACTGGATTATTCAATCAATCTCTACAGTATTCTCGTAAATCCTTAAATATTTTCCAAAAACTGAGTCAATCGAAAAAAAATGATAAATTGACAATCAAAATAAATGAATCAATCGCACTTCATAATATGGGAGAAGCATATTTTAGCCTAAGTAGATATCTCCAAGCTCAAGGCTTTTTAGAACTGGCTTTAGATATTCGTAAAAAACTCTGGGAAGATTCTATAGAAAAATTAGCATTAAGGGGAAATAATTTTCCTAAATTAGAAGAACATAATTATCATCACATATACCCTCAAAAAATGGCAACTTATAGACAGAAAGAAAAAGATGGACTTCACAGAAGTATATTTGCTCAATATGGTAATGATTTAGTAAAAACCCTTGATTTAATGGAGAAAGTTTACCAAAATCTGGGAAAAGAGTCAGAAGCAGATCATTATCATAAACAAACAGTGGAAATTAGTGGGAAAGTTAATAATGATTCTTGGCCAGTCACTATTTCACTAAATTAGAAGCTTAAACTTAGTTAAAAGATTGTGTTACAAACCATTATTATCAGAATAATTTACCAGAGAATGTAGATGAAAACATATGTGTCGTAATATACATAGCTGGTGTCAAAAACTAAAATACCACTAACTTCAACTCAGACTTAAGCAACGCAACATATTTTCATCACTATCAGGAATAGGGAAGTCATCTCAAGCCAATTGTTTGCCTTTTATGAAGAACTCCTGTTTTTTTTTACACACCCTGCGCTGCTTTCGGCTTCTTCTCCATCGGGGTTATAGCACTACGCGAATAGGTTAGGACATTTCCATAAAAAATTATAAAATTATAATAGAAAAGAAAACTTCAGGTCTTGAGGAAATACTATGCCTGCTCTCTATAGTTATGATTTCAGCTTCAGAGCAATTTCTGCTGAAGAGAGGATATAAAGAATTGATGTCTGTAGTCTGTTTAAGATTAGTAGAAATACCGATGATTTATGGCTTTCAAGGGAAAAAGATAATTGAGATGTTCAAGCGATAGAACTCCGTATGCGAAGCAAACGCCAACTGCAAAAAAGGTAGAAGATTAAAATCAGGAAAAAGAACAGGAAGAACCAGTTAGATTAGTGACTTAAAATCAGGTGAAATCTTTGCACCTTTAACTTTTGAAGGGTCATGTAATCGAGATTTATTCGAGAGTTGGTTGAGAGAAAATCTCATCCCTCAATTAGAGCCAGAAGACATAATAATTCTTGATAATGCAACTTTTCATAGAGGATAAATATTAAGATAAATAGTAGAAAAAGCAAAATGTGGACTGTGGTATCTACCTGCTTATTCTCAGACTTGAATAAAATAGAGAATTGGTGGTCTGTCTTATAGCACTACGTAAATACGTTAGGGCATTCTTGGAAAGCAACATCTAGACAGATTATCATTTTCCCAAATTTCTATGTCCTAACCTTAATGCGTAGTGCTATAAAAAACTCGATGAAACAGAGAATTAAGGATTTTGAAACAGTACAAGATTGTGTTGATGCTGCTTTTCGAGGATGTCAAACGCGTTTTTTATCTAGTCCTATATTGTAGCAAATTAAATGCTGGGATTCATCCCACACTGAAATTTTGAGTCTGGGGTAACTCTGGCTCCTCAGCTAAAAATTCATTCCAAACAATGAGAAAAAACTCAAGAACTCTAAAAATGAATTTTAGAATGGATTTTATTTTAAACTCCCCGGGCAGGATTCGAACCAGCGACCAATCGGTTAACAGCCGACCGCTCTACCGCTGAGCTACCGAGGAATACTTTGATTCGATATCTACAACTATATTATTATAAACCTAATTCAATAACTTTTACAATTTTTTCCTATATTTTTTTCTTATCTTTTTGATTAGATGAATATATAAATCTAAACCCTTTGCCAAAGGGGATTCTAATAAAATACCTCTTGCTTGTCAAGAGGAGCCTTAGTATTATCTCTAGAAATCTCCAAAAGCTGAAGTTAGCTTTGAGCCCAACGTCCCCTTTCAGGAGAACGGGGGACTTATTACCAGTTTTTTTTTTAAGGCGTGCCATAATTGAATGTACTCAATCGAGCACCAATAATTATAGATGGAGATTCTTCTGCTTAGGTCAAACTGGTGTTTGAGGGTGAGTCACAAGAACTTTTGCAGGTGTTCCTCTAAGGAAAAACAACTAACAAACAAGTTTTTGATGATTGCTTTTGATTAAAAGGATTATGCCTCCACCTATAAGCTTTTGTCCTACCCTCCATTAATATATCACACTACTGATCAATCCAACTTACCCCACCTAAATCATAGACTATAGATAGGAACTGAGCGGGAGATTAAGTTGGTCTGGTCAATATTTTAAGTAAAGTTACCCGCCCAAAAACATCCTGCTTGAGACAGAGAGAAGAATTATTGGTAGTCCTGTATAGTAATGGTAAATCAAGGCTAAAACGCTTACTGTACCGTTACTAAAACAATTAAAATACACCACTACCGAATTATTATTACATCAAATGCCGCTTCAAAAGTTGAGGATTTCCACGATCTAATACTTGACCTTGGTCAAGTAAAAAAGCCCCATCACTATAATCTAACTCATTTAAGCGATGAGTCACCCAGAGAGCAGTCATACCTCGGTTCTTAACCAAACTTTGAACTTGAGTCACCAGCTCTAATTGACTATCTGGGTCAAGTAAGGCAGTAGGTTCATCCAGGAGTAAGATATCACAATTGCGAGCAATAGCACCCGCGATCGCAATCCTTTGTTTTTGCCCTCCACTCAAAGCATATATAGATCGTCGTTGTAAGTCCAACATATTGACTGCACTTAAGGCATCTTCTACCCGATGACGAATTTGAAGTTGAGAAAGTCTCTCCTCAACAAGTCCAAAAGCCACATCTGCCCCCACAGTAGGCATCACTAATTGATGATCAGGATTTTGAAAAACAAAACCCATCCGCCCTTCAAAATGAATTTTTCCAGTCTGAGGAGACAAGAGCCCTGTTAATAATCTAAGTAAAGTTGATTTCCCACTACCATTAGTACCTAAAAGCATCCAAAATTCCCCTTTGGGCACTTTTAGGGAACAAGAGCGTAACGCTTGAGTACCATTAGGCCAAGTCAAACAAAGGTCTTCTACTAGAATTGCAGGATGAGTAGTATGAATGCTTTGACTTGTTAATTTCATTGCGCGACAGTGACAAAACCAGGCGGTCTTCCAGTAGCAGTAGCACCAGATTTTTGGGAAATCTGAATGCCAGAGATTTCTCTCGTAACTACAGCAATCTTTTTCTCCGGCATTTTCTCACAGGTAAGTTCTATTACTTGAGGGTTCCCAGTACTAATAGACTCCATTATTTGCTGATAAACAGCATCAGCACTCTCAGCAGACTTGCGTTGTACTGAAAACGGGACAGTAGTATATTTAACAATGATGTCAATAGTGAACATTTCTTAATTAAGTTAGCTGTGACACCTTACCCAACTCAACCTGACGGTTGTAGTGGGGGTTTAGTACCTCACGATTGAGTATTCTTGCACAATGCCACCTTCTAAAAATCTAGACAATTCTAGACACCCTCTCTTGCGGTGAGGAGAGAACGATTCTTTCACTCACCAGTCCCAATGTTTACTGGCTTTGAAGGTTGATATTCCGCTCAAAGTAGTTGAGTTGAGGATTCCCTGGAGGGGTATTTCATCCACTTGAAAAGTCTAGCACAGAGGACTCTATAATCACTGCTAAGATCCTCTGGCCTTAGCAACTTAGTATGTTTTTCACACAGATTAACTGTGTGAAAACCTAGATATCTTGTAGATATTTGTCTAGGGATAGTCTATAAAATAGTCTATAAAATTAGCTTTTAGTAACTAACAGTGATCTACACAAGTTGCCCTCGATACCTTGACTTTAAAGGATGTTTCCGTTCCCCATCTTCCTGGGTTAGTGACGCTCCCACAATGTTTTCGGCTGTCGCTGACATGAAACGCTCCTCGACATGAAAACCCTAGCTCCGACCTCAGTAGGCAAGCGAATGCATCAGTGCAGGCAATTAAAGTCTGCTTAAGACGGTCAAAAAAAATATCCAGGGATATCCCCGTTACAGCGCTTCATAGTGAGGTACAAGTCATGCCCCACTTTGATAATTTCCGATTTTTAGAGTGAGCATTTTCGGCCTCCTCTAATCCAGTTGTTATAGCACATTTAACGCGGGGATTTTAGCTTATAGGGCAGTCTTCTACCAACATTAGGATAGAGTTCTAGGAGTTTAGCAAAATTATGTCAAGTTAGTAAGCCCACTTTAACAACTTGCTCCTTACCATCTAACAAGTGGAGTCATTGTGGGTACTTCCGGCAGGTTAGTTAAATCTAAAATCTAAGCAATAAATGTCCCTAGAAACTAATTGAGTAGATACTTCTGACTTTTTTTTAACAACTTCAGTAGCCTACACTAAAAGCGATAGGGTTAGTGTGGGTAGATCACAGAGCCAGACTAGCCCACAAACTCTGATCTAGCTGGTTTTTCTGTTGGTGCTTCTTCTTTTTTTAGATAAGCTAATACTGTATCTGCATCAGATACCTCGAATGGGTCATCAGGAAAGTTATCACTTTTGCCTTCTTCAACAAACATCTTTTCGATTTTGCAGTCGTTGACAACCATTGCATAGCGCCAAGAACGCATACCAAAACCAATATTAGACTTCTCTACTAACATTCCCATCTGGCGAGAAAACTCTCCGTTACCGTCTGGCAGTAGGAATACTTTTTCGACTCCTTGTTTTTTACCCCACTGGAACATGACAAAAGCATCGTTTACTGAAAGGCAAATAATTTCATCTATTCCTTGTGCTTTGAATTCATCGTATAGTTCTTCGTAACGGGGTAGATGGGTAGATGAGCAGGTTGGTGTAAAAGCACCTGGTAATGCAAATAAGACAACACGCTTGCCACCAAAAATTTCTTGAGTGGTTTTGTCTTGCCAACGATAAGGGTTTTGCCCAGGAACAGATTCGTCACGAACACGGGTCTTAAATACTACATCAGGAACTTGCTCAATAACCATACTTACCTCTAGATCATTAGTAAATTAGCAATTTTGTATGTCTTAGCTTTCGCTATTGAAAATCAGAATAATTCTTATTTAAGAATATGTCAATAGTCTTAAATAAAAAATTTTATCCAGCAAAAAATTCTATTCTGAATTATCTAGTAGTCCATCCAGACAAGTTGGCGTTGTTTGTCGTGAGGACTTAAAGTTCTAAGAAAGAGATAAATCCCTGACTTTGAATTCTGTAAAGTTAACTTGGCAAACTACTATGACTTTTGGAGAGTTTGCATTCGCTACCGCGAATGCAAACTCTCTTTCATTCTCAATAAGTACTTTTCGTTACTTGAACTATTCTTCAAGTTTAACCCCAAAACCATTTATCTATCTATCTTGCAGCCTGCTTGTCACCCCGTGAGGGTCTGAGGTTCTGTCCACTTATAACATTTTTCAGACTCTGTAGACTGCATAATACCAAATTAAAAAAATATAGCTACAGTAAAATAACCTATAGAAGCGATGAAGGAATGAGGACTCCTGCTCTTCTCCGAACCCCTAACTCTGAACTCCCACAAACCAAAAATTTGTAGCAATATATTTTGAAATTGGTATTATTTAATTATTTATGAGTCTTCAACTATCAACACCTAAGCATCAACAAGAAAATATTGTTCCAGAAACTTCTCTACTATTAAAAGCAGAAGCAGTAGATAAAAGCTTTACTTTACATAACGGTACTTTAGCAAATTTTCAGCCCAAACAAACCCCAAACTCTCTTTGTGAACCGTAAATAGGTTTTTGTACTCGTACAACCACTCGACAAAACGAGCAGATATCCCTGTAGGAAATGCTGAAATATCAGTAAATGTC
>JAJEAQ010000217.1 GCA_022822685.1 Trichodesmium sp. jk18x7bins.61 | reverse complement strand
GAGATGCAAGTTAGATGTTAGAAATGACAAAGGTCGTCAAAGGACAATGGAATGGAGTAATTCAGGAAATTGTTAAGAAACTAAGTCTAAAGAATCTTTTGTGCCTAAAAAGGTTTGAAGTGAGGCTGGAGCGGAATGATGAGAAACTGTCACGTACGGTTCAAAGGGGAGGATAGAGAAGTGATTCTTGTTGAGCCTGTAGCTTTAGCTAAAAGCGTTTTAGCTAAAGCTACATGAAAGCTCCGACCGGGGGAGGCCACCTGACCAGACATTTTAACTGACCTAACAAGATATCAACTTTCTCTCCAGATATAGCTTTCAATATAGAAGCAAACACTTTGGCTGCACCAGAGTCGCAAGAGGGTCGATATATTTCTTCTATAAGTTGATCTGTAATGGCACTTTGATCTAAATAAACTTTCTTTAGTGTTTTTCTAATGATGCTACGTCGTCGCATCCATTGAAATAATAAAAAACTAGGCCTATCTTGCCATAGTAACCACTTTGTACTCTGAGAAATAATTTTTCTCCATAAGGGAGGTTTAGGAGTCGACAGAGACTCACTAAATTGTCCGCCACTGTTCAATAATATTAAGCCCACTACAGAAGTTGGAGCTTTAGCTGCTACACATAATCCTGTATAGCCTCCCAGAGAGTTTCCTACTAATATTGTAGGTTGGCCAACGATTTCAGAGATAGATGATTTTATCTGTTCTTGCCATATCTGACTACTATATTGCCAGTTTGGTTTAGACGAACGTCCAAATCCTAGCAAGTCAATCGCCCAAACTTGGAAGAATTGATTCAGAAGAACTATATTTTTGCGCCAGTGCTCAGTGGATGCTCCAAAGCCATGTATCAATATTAGTGGGGGAGTTGCTGGTTTAGACTTACCTGCACAAACAAAGTATATGGACTGATCCCGCCACTGCCAATAATTGCCAGGGAGTGAAGTTGGAATCGGTACTGATTTAGTTAACATGTATAAAATTTTATTAAATTACATTAAATATTATATCAAAATTCAGATGGTATCAAACTGTGCTTCAAATCTTCATCAAAAATAGATTCTGGAGATTCAGCGATAAATCACAAAATTGAGCCGTGAGAGGAAAGCATTCAATGTAAAAAACTACTTTCTTCTGAAGCGACAGGAACAGGAAACTCGAAGACAAGGAAAAATCTTACTCAGTTATAGAGGCTAGTGGAACTCGGGGTAAAATTCCTTACTCCTGTGAGTTGTTTTTACCTGAGAATATCCTGGTCAATATCCCCCTACTCCCTATTTATTTTTGACTTCTGCAACAAGTTATGAATCTCCAAATCAATCCCCACTATATAGGATAAAACTGGCGACTGAAGTTGCCACATCTACTTCCATCCCCCCCATTGAAAATACGGGGGCTTTGAATCCCTGAGATTTTTGATGTAAAAAATATCAACAAATTCAGAATAATTCAGAGTAAGTACTTTATTTTTATTAAGAGTTTTGATACTATAAAAGTATGAAAGCAGCAATATTCAAATAAAAGCTTTTTGAACTGTAAGGGATATTCACAACTATTTACTAAAGTAGTTTGTGACCATGCCCCACACAAAAGCTAGGGAGTTTTTTTAAGTGATTGCTATATCATCACGTCCGCGTCTGATAGGTCAAAACTGGGTGACAATTAGCTTTGCTTCTACCCTCTACTTATGTCCTATTATTGATCTCCTACTGGCAGATGTTCCTAAACATTGGCAACCAGAACTGAGATTAGGATTACAAGAAGCGTTGGTAAATGCGACAAAGCATGGGAATAATTTGGACCCCAGTAAAAAAGTTTTAGTCCGCTTTTCAGTTGTTCAAGACCATTATTGGTGGGCGATATCAGATCAAGGTCTGGGTTTTAAGCCACCTTGCAAACCTAGACCAAATTATCAACAAACTTATTCTGATGATTTGGAAAACTACACAGATTGTCACCATCAAAAAGAATGTGGTCGAGGTATATATATTATCTACCAAGTTTTTGATTATGTAGAATGGAACTCTAAGGGTACAGAGTTAATGCTATGTAAAAAGGTAAAAAATAACTCTAGAGTACTCTTGGTTAGATAAAAAATTAAGTTAACTTATAGTTATTGCTCCTTCTGAGAACCATGAGTTGGACATGGAGGTGCTGAGATAGATCGATCTAACCAGCTAGTAGCTTGTTTTAGACGTGCGATCGCATCAGCAGGTTTATCCTTAACCAGAAAAACTAGGGCAACTGCAGTTAGCTCCAATGCACGAACTTGGCGATTAGACTTAAGTCGATGCCAATCTCTTTCTGATATGGCAAGTCTGTGTGCTAAAGCTTGGGCTAGTTCTAATGTACTATATTCTTGTAAACCTTTATTCTTGGAACTGTCTAGGCTAGTAGTTGTAGTTACAGGGGTTGAGTTAGAGTTAAGCATATCTTCCTAGATAATTTTTTTGAGGTAAAGTTACTATACTTACAGTATGCCAGCATGAACCCCCAACCTGAAAATTCTCCAGAAAAAATGAATGAAGGGTTGTCAAATTCTCACCCAATTAATTCTGAGTTAGAGGTTTCAGAAACAGAGTTAGCACAAGCACTAACAGAAGTAGAGCGCTCCCTAGCTGTAGTGAAAGAACGCTACCATCAAGTTCGATATTACCAAAAGCGAAAAGCAGAGCTAAAGGATCGTTTAGAAGAAGTACGACCAGAATTACGTCGCCAAAAAACTCATAAATTGATAGAAGAGTTACAACGGATACAGACAGAATTGGAAACAATAGAATTAAACCTAGAGAGTAGTTTATTTGGTTGGGGCAGCATAAAAGAACCATTTTGGCAAGCTGTAAGATTTGGAGGTTTAGGAATTGTGATTGGCTGGCTATTAAAATCCTGTGCAGGATGAAGCCAAGTGTTTTGTTTAACTGTAAAAACTGCGATTCGCTTTGTTTGAGGAGAATCATCCTCCATTGTCGCCTCATACTAACTCTCTATGAAGATGCGCTTAATATAACTTGATGGACGCAAGTCGTAGAAAAAATGAGGAATGAGAATTAATTGCATTTTTACAGAGAAATGGTATCAGTGCAACATCGGGAAAATGTAAATATAATAAAGAACAGTAAAAACTAATGTTCAAGCTTTCTTGAGCAAAATAATCAACGATAGATGACAAAACAACGAATAGCAGAAATACTAAGAAGCGGTAAGCCTGATGAAAAAATCATAATTCAAGGGTGGGTACGTACGAAGCGAGAATTGAAAGAGTTTGCATTTTTAGAAGTTAATGATGGTTCCTGTTTAGCTAATCTGCAAGTGGTATTAAATCCTGAGCTACGAAATTATCAGGAAAGTTTGAAGCAGATGAATACAGGAGCATCAGTAGAAATAGCAGGTATCTTGGTAGAGTCGCCAGCTAAAGGGCAAAGAATCGAACTTAAAGCAGAAAGCGCGATCGCCTATGGTGATGCTGAGCCTCAAACATATCCTCTGCAGAAAAAACGCCACTCTTTCGAGTTCCTCCGTACTATTGCACATTTGCGATCGCGCACTAATACTTATGGGGCAGTTTTTCGGGTGAGAAATGCTTGTGCAAATGCCATTCATCAATTTTTTGAAGAACGAGGTTTTTTGTGGATTCATACTCCTATTATTACTGCTAGTGACTGTGAAGGCGCAGGAGAAATGTTTACAGTTACTAACTTAGATTTAAAGAAAATTCCTCTGACAGAAAAACAAGATATTGACTTTAGTCAAGACTTTTTTGGAAAGCCAGCTTTTTTGACAGTTAGTGGGCAGTTAGAAGCAGAAATCATGGCAACTGCTTTTAGCAATGTTTATACATTTGGTCCGACTTTTAGAGCTGAAAATTCTAATACTTCTAGGCACTTAGCTGAATTTTGGATGATTGAACCGGAAATGGCTTTTTGCGATTTAGAAGGGAATATGGATTTGGCAGAAGAGTTTCTGAAACATATTTTTAAGTGTGTTTTAGAAAGCTGCCCAGAGGATATGGAATTTTTCAACAAACGGATCGATAAAACAGTTTTTGAAACAGCAGATACGATTATTAATAATAATTTTGAAATAATTACTTATACTGAGGCAGTTTCTTTGCTGGAAAAGGTAGATAAAAAGTTTGAATATCCGGTCGAGTGGGGCTTAGATTTACAGTCAGAACATGAACGTTTTTTATGTGAGGAATTATTTAAAAAGCCTGTGATTGTGACTGATTATCCGGAAAAAATTAAAGCTTTTTATATGCGATTGAATGATGATAGTAAGACAGTTAGGGCAATGGATGTGTTGGTGCCAAAAGTAGGAGAAATTATTGGAGGTTCTCAGAGGGAAGAACGTTTGGATGTTTTGGAGAAGCGGATAGATGAACAGGGTATGAATAAAGAGGAATTATGGTGGTATTTAGATTTGCGTAGATATGGTACAGTGCCTCATGCAGGGTTTGGTTTGGGATTTGAAAGGGTAGTGCAGTTTATGACAGGAATGAGTAATATTCGAGATGTGATTCCTTTTCCTAGGGCACCATTAACCATGGATTTTTAAGGTTAGTAATGGTAGGGAAAAGTAGAGGGATATCGCTATGAAAAATTGTCAGAATTTTTTTTAGTAAAACTGTTTCATCAAGGCACATCACTAATTTCAAAAATCAACATGGGGGATCAAACCATTTTCTATTCTTATATTATGTCCGGTTGAATAGTGATAAATAAAGCTTTCTAGTTGTCTTAACTAACTTATATTCATCATGGCGCTGGCATCGCAACTACGAACAAAGTTTTTTATACGCAATTAAGCGGACATGATATTACTAAAGAATCCCACACATGAATTCTGACTTATATTATGTTGGGATAATTAGTTATAAAAAACTTCCATCCCTAAAACCACTGTTTTATATCAAATCCGCTAGCATCGGTATCGTTAGTTAGGAGTCAGTAGTCAGTAGTTAGTAGTCATAATTCAGTAGGGAAGAGAATTAGAAAGATTTAATAATTAGGTCGTTCGGACAATTTTTTTATACCTAATTAAACGGATTAGATATTATTCCCTCCTCCTGCCTTTTCAAGGGGGGCTAGAGGGGATTACCCTTTGAAAGGGGGTAGTAAAACAAAGTACCCTATACTCTCCCTCATCAAACAAAAAGCACAACATCTTCTTGAGCCATTATTTATTTATAAGTATTCAAATGAACATGATATTAGTCATACAGAATTATTTCTTGATAAAATAAATAGAGGTAGAGTCAATATTTTACATGCTCAATAAATCGGAAATCATGCCAAACCTATATTTGCATATAGATGGAGATATACCTCAAGATTTACAGAAGGGTACTTTGATTTCACTAGAGAGAGGCACCCCGATGAAAATTTATATGCTAGGGTTTCAACCAGCAAAATCAATACCAGAAATACCTCGTTGGTTTCTGCAAAAATACACTTCTATTCCTTTTAAAATTTTAGAACCATTTGCCGGGGCTGGTACTACAATAATAGAATCAATTAAAAATGGAATATCTGTTGATTGGCTAGATTATCATCCACTTAGTCGTTTAATTTGCCAAATTAAAACAAGTATATTTCCCATCGGAGAAGTTAAAGAGGAAATAAATAAAATTATTCAGAGCGCTTATGAGCATCAACAAGCACCAGAAACTATTGATTTTTCCAATAAAGACTTGTGGTTTCAAAAACCAGTACAAGATGGTTTAGAAATACTCAGATATTATATTTTTAACTCTCCAAAAACTACACAGCCCATTCTGTGCCTAGCATTTGCTTCAACAGTTAGAAAAACATCGAATATGAACGATGGAATGTTACTGGCAGCTCGGCGATCGCATATTAAAAAAATGCCAAAATTATCTCGTTCAGATGTGTTTAAATACTTTCAAATATATGTTAATCAAACAATTGAGGCAGTGATTGAGTGGCATCCTTTTATCAATAGAAATCTTCATCAAGTTAAACAGTTAAACTTGACAGATGCAAGAACAATCACAGGATATGTAGAATATGATGCTATAATCACATCTCCACCTTATATAAATGCAATAGATTATGTGTGGGCTTCAAAGTTTGAACTGCACTGGTTAAGTATGGTAAAAAGCAATCAAGAGAGACTTAATTTATATTCTCAAGAAATAGGTACCGAAAGAATACTTAAACAAGAACGTAAAGAACTAGGTAAAACTGGTTATAAAAAACTTGATAAGTTAATAGAAGATATCTACTTCGGTAAGAAATATCAAGCATCTAGAGGCCAAAATCAGCTTCGGGCTAGAGTCGTATACAAGTATTTTATGGATATGCAGCAGCATTTTAAAAGTACTTTTTCATGTTTGAAACCAGGGGGATATTATTGCTTTTCTATAGGTGATTTTAGTAAAATTTGTGGGGTTGATATTCCAGTTGCGAGTATTTTAACAGAAATAGCTTGTCATCTTGGTTACCAGGAAGAATTTCATTTTCATCTACTGCTGAAAAATCGCAAATTGAATATTCCTAGAAATGTAAATTGGGCGAGTACAATTAAACACGATACTATAGTTGTTTTACAAAAACCTGTATAATGATATCAATTTCCAAATATATTGCTACAGAGTTTATTTTGCTGGGAGTTAGGAATTAAAAATTGGGAGTAGGGGGTGGGAATTTCACTTTAACTATCTTTTATAAATTTGGTATGAATCATCATCAACTGAATAATTCTTTAGAGAAAATTTTACAAAAATATAACGAGTCTTTCGCTTCAAAAATATTTATTGAAGAGTCTTTAGAAGCAGATGATTTGATGCTTGTATTTGGACTGAATCAAGAAACTAAAACAAGGAATAAACAGTATTGGGGAAGAGAGTTAGGAATGTGTTGGGAACGCATAGTAAAAGAAATTTGTAGACGAACTTGTGATTCTTTTAGTGAAACTATTCGAGAGGGTAATGATGAATTATGTGACTTTGTAGTTGGGTTAGATGCAATTGATACAAAATATAGAATTGGTTCAGGAGATTCAGGAACTCTCAAGAAGTTTAGACAATATGCCACTAGACTAAATAATATAGGATATCATCCAACTTTGCTAATACTGAGGAATGATAGTTTACCTCAAGCTATAAATACTTGCTCTATGGGAGGTTGGCAAGTAATATCAGGAAGCGACACCTTTAACTATATCAATCAAACTACAGGATTTGATTTGAAATTATGGTTACAAAATAGAAGAAATTTATATAGCATTGGGCAATGAGAGTTTAATATTATGTCTGTTTAACTGCATATTAAAAAATTTTTGTTTGTAGTTGCGCTTTAGCGCCATTAAAATTCTAGTGTTGTTAGAGCAACTCCCCTACCTCCACCTAACTGGTGTTTAATTTCCCAATAGTTCATCCACAGTAAAAGTTACATCAGACAAAGCTTGAATTGTCAGAGTTTCACCGCGCTGAAAACTCTGCACAGTCTGATAACTATCCGCAGTCAGTTGTCGGTAAACCTCCATACATTGTTGAGGAAGATTCACCAACCCAACTTCAGCAATTTTATTCTCAGCATACAGAGGAATTTTTACTTCTTGATCATATTTAACCGTGGTATCTGAAACTTCTACCAGGAGAAATATATCTTCTGGTTGAAGATGTCGAGTTTGATAAAAATCTGACCGTCGTTGCAGCAAAGAGATATCTGGTTGTAGTTCAGAAGTATCATCTAATCTCACATGATTTTGAACTCCCACAGTTACAGTCTGTGCTAAACGAAAAATTAAGAGTTCATTCAGACAGTTAACACAAGCGGCATGACGAAAACCAATGGGGGACATTTTGACAATTTATCCTCGAATCAGCTCTAATCGGTCATTTTCGGTTAAAACTCCAACTTCAAGCATTTTGTAATATTCGTCTACAGTAAATAGCCGTCGCAATAATTGTACAGACATAACCTACTCCTTGATAATAATTGTATCAGCCTGTTTAGTAATTAAAATTTAGATGCTAATTATAACTCAATCCCCTTGAATCCTCCCCGACTAAATCAAAGACTATAGTAGTAGGGTGGGCAAATATCACGCCTATTTACCATGAATATCAATAATTTAATATTTGCTCACCTGACATACATATACTGTAGCAAACAGTTAACAAATTTTTCTAACTCTAACTTGTTAATAACTCAATCAAATCCTTAGTTATCGGACAACCTGTCTGCCGTTCAAAATTAATAAACATCGGGCTAAAATTTGCTTCTAGAAAAACATATTCTCCATTGGGTTTAAATCGCCAATCAATACCAGTCCATTTCAGCCCAAATGCTTTAGTAATAGCCAAACATTATCTTTTAATATCCTCTGGAGTCTCCAAATAGATTAATTTTGCTTGGTTATCTTCACGAAAATCTAATGAACTACTTCTAATCTCAGCAGAATAAACTTTTTCTCCAATCACATAACTACGAATATTTGTACCAGGAATATATTCTTGAAGAGTTACAGGAGAAATGCTTAAAACTAAATTCATTCGGTCAATTTCTAAAAGCTCTTTAGTTAAAAACTGAGTATGAGAACCACCATAAACAGGTTTAAAAATTACATCTTGAAAAGCCCGCTCAAACTCTATAATTTCATCAGCATCATTAGTAATGAGAGTAGCAGGAATAGTTACACCTATTTGATTAGCTAAACTTAGTTGTAAAGGTTTTTCTTTGTGAAACTGATAAGCTGACCAAGAATTAACCCATTTCTCCGGAGTCGATTTCATAAATGATCGCAACAAACCAAGTGCATCATTAACTGCAATTGTCTTCTGATCCGAATCAGTTAATTTAGGAACATTGACTCCACCAAAACTCCGCCAAAAAACTTTATGTACATCTGCCAGATGCAATTTTCTACCATCTGGAAAAACTAAACATCCTGTATGGATGATAGGTTGCCAAGAGATTTTTAACTTAGTAGGAAATAAACGGGTATCTAAATAATCAACTTTTATTCCTTTTGCTATGAGACATTCTTTGAGATAGGCAGCATGAAAATCCGCATCACTACCCAGAATTAAAATATTCATCTAAAAAAAAATCTGGCCGGCAAGGAACCCCGTCAGCTTGGCCTTACGGTAGGCTGCGCCTCCAGCTACGGGATGAAAAACAACACGAGGGGGTGTTGCATAATGGAGAATCATATTCTGGAATCTAGAGATGAATTGTCCTTATTGTCAAAGCCATAAAGTAGTCAAAAATGGTCATCGTCAGGGAAAATAGAGTTATAGCAACCGCCAAGACGGTTAGGACGCTAATCGTCAGACATACTCAATGGCATCTCGTCAGCAATCAAAATTTTCTAGATAGAACTCCGTTCCGCGTCAGCGGAACGTAACTAGAGGGTAGGGCCATGATTAGGCGATTCCTTCCCGGCGAGCTTTGCTACGCACATGAAACGCGAATCCCTATCTATAAAATACTACTTCTCTTCTATTAACTAACTGCTCTGGCGACTGCTATACCTGTGCCGTGACTGTGGCCGTCAATTTCGAGAAAGCCCCTGTCCTGCGGGTTACAGTTCTGATGTCAAAGAGCTTTGTGTGAAAATGTCCCTGAATGGCATGAAATTCCGAGCTAGGTAGTCCTGCACAGTAATGGTGAGGAATAAAACTTGGTATTCAGCTAAATCTTGATTCCGGCAAATATCCTTGAGTTTTGTGAGAATTGGGTTGTGAAAAAATCATCGCCCCCAACCTCTACCATTACTATGCACCACCCCGAGCTATTGAGATAGTCAGTGGTATTTACTATAATGCAATACCTAACTGCAGGGCTGTTTCATTCTAAAAAAAATTTATCGGTATGAACTTTATGCAGTGCGATGTTCAGCCAATATTTTCAGATTTAAACCCCGCCCTTACGGGCGGGGTCTTAGGAAAAAATTTTGCATTTTTCAGAAACAAAGGCTTTGAACAAATGAAGGTTGAAAATTTTCATCGACAATGAAACAGCCCTGACTTAACTGGGTCAAGACTTACGCAAAGACACTATATAGTGTTAGGCCTTAGTGTCTACCTAATTTGCGTTTGAGCTACATTCCATTTTACTGCGCACATGAAACCTGATCATGCTCTGAGCGCGATACTGCTGACGCAACGCTCCGCAACGCCCTTTTAGCTAGCTTTTAAGCCAACGAGTCACACAATGTCAAAAGTAGAATCATTCAAAGTTCCTAGCAAGTGAATTGGATCAGAAGTAATATCAAAGTTTTGAATTCTTGCAAAGTCTGAATCACCCATACCAGCATAAAAAGGTTCTTCTTGAGGATCACCAAGAATAAAAGGATCTATCCCTCCGACGTCAGTGCTACCTTCTTCTCCCATTGCTAGAGTTGTTATAGAAATCATATCCTCTTGTCCTAACCCTTGAGTGGTGACATCACCAGGCAAGAAGGTAGGTATAGGCTCGTTGCCTCCCTCTTCTCCTACGAGTGCACTCGTAGCTATAGGCTCGTTGCTTCCATCTTCTCCCACTGCTAAAGTCGTAGCTATATCCTCACTTGCACCACTGTCTTCTACTTCAGTAGTAGTGCCTCCCTCTTCTCCTACGAGTGCACTCGTAGCTATAGGCTCGTTGCTTCCATCTTCTCCCACTGCTAAAGTCGTAGCTATATCCTCACTTGCACCAC
>JAJEAQ010000595.1 GCA_022822685.1 Trichodesmium sp. jk18x7bins.61 | reverse complement strand
AAGATATTCTCGCACCAGTTTCTACTATTAATTATAGTTATCAAGTTTTGATTGCAGTTAAAGATAAAGGCCGAGGTATTCCAACTGATAAAATAGAAAGTATTTTTGGTCGCTTTCAGCAAGTTGATGCTTCTGATTCTCGCCAAAAGGGAGGTACTGGTTTAGGTTTAGCTATTTGTCGTAGTATTGTCCAACAGCATGAAGGCCAAATTTGGGCAGAAAGCATTCTGGGGAAGGGCAGCACTTTTTTTGTAGCTCTACCGATTTTATAGCTGCTACACAAAAGTTTTCCAGCACAGCGAGTTAAAAAATTAAGTTCAGATGACAAAAAAACTAATTTTACTAATAGATGATGAAGAGGATATTAGGGCCGTAGCCCAACTTAGCTTGGAAATTGTACGTGATTGGCAAGTAATTACAGGTACTTCAGGTAGTGAAGCTATTGCTAAAGCAGAAGTGGAGCAACCAGATGCTATTCTCTTAGATGTAATGATGCCCGAATTAGATGGATTTGATACCTTTGAACAACTCAGAGTTAATCAAGCTACTCAAAAAATTCCAGTAATTTTTTTAACTGCTAAGGTTAGTTCAGATGATCAACGTCGGTTTTCTGAGTTGGGAGTAAATGGAGTAATTACCAAACCTTTTGAGCCTATGCTTTTAGCTACTCAAGTAGAAACAGCTTTAGGTTGGGTTGAATCCTCCTCAACTCAATCGAATATTATAGTTGAGGATTCTGGCACAGACTTTAACTAGCCAGTTTCTACGCTTCTACAGAGTAGGTGACGCTCCCACACGCTCCGCTGGCGCTTGCCGACTGAGGTTGGAGCTACCCTATCAGTGTAGGCTACTGTTGTCTGCTTAGAGACTGTTTGTAAAGTAAATATTAAGATAGCTAGAGTTTTTAATTATGGTGGCCGGCGGCGGACAACGAAAAATCTTTATTTAAACCCCGCCGGGGCGGGCGAGGTCTTATATGAGGATATATCGACCCCTAACCCACCCTACGTAAGAATTTAATCTTAGTTTTATAAACAATCTCTTAAGACGGTCAGAACTTCCTGAGCGGGGAATCCCCTTGACAGCATTTTATAGTGAGGTACAGGGGAAGCCTCACTTTACATTTTGTACGTTTTGCATTTTTGATTGAAGAAGTGAGCATTTTCACCTTCTTCTCTATTGTGATCATAACATATTAAACGCAGAAATTCATGAGGAGTTGTGTGGAACAGTAATTCTGCACTTTAAAAGCTCCGTCCCACTGTAAAAGCTATAGCCATGCCGTGGGGCTACTCCGGTGAGTCAGCTAAAAAAACCGTTTCCCTGACCCCACCTTGCATCGGAGATTATAGGTGGGGACTGCGCTCGACATTATGTTGAAAGTTGAAATTTTTATTTGACAAAAATATTGATTTGTGATCATAAAAAAATCTCGAAATCAAGGAAAATTGACTTATGTGCCTAAAGTGACTAAAAAAAAATAACAATCTGAGATAGAATTAAAAAATATACTTTGTAAATTAACCCTGTAGCCATACATGTCAGACTGGGAATTTTTGCTACAGAAAGAAGGCGATAGAGCCTGGCTACCTCTAGAATCAGCGGATGTGGAAATTCTAGAAGGTAGGTATCGGATTGTGGCTAATACCCATATAGCAAATACACAAGTCCAAATTCGGATTACTCACGATTCTATTGCAGAAATTCCTCCTCTCAGGCGAGTTTATAAACGCTCTAGTCGTACCCATTCTCAAGGTCTCATCTCTATTATCCCTTTTACCCGCCTCAAACCTGGTAAGTGGGAGTTTCGCTGTCAGGCCAAATCCAGTACATCATCAAAAGAAGCCAAAGAACATATTGTTCATTTACAAGTATTGCCCACTGAATACGATGCCTCAGATGTTTCACAACCACCTGAGCCACAGAATCAAGAACTATATGCAGATGTAGATTCAGAAGCGCAACTAAATGACTTGATTAAGAATGAAAATAAATCTGTTTTTTCTGGTCAAATAGATAGAGATGAAGTGGCAATTAATTTAGAGGAAAATACAGACAAAAATAATTCTGATTTGGCAGAAGTTGAGACAAATAAATCCGATGAAATAAAACTATTGGATGCTCAGATTCAGGATGAATCAAAAGTATTATTCAGGGAATCAGAAAAAATGGAAAATATGGTTGATGCACTAGATATAGGTCTGGAAAGCCAGCCAAATGTTGAGAGTGAAAACCCAACTCACATATCAAAACTTCAGAATACAGAAAATCAATCAATAGAACTAACGGAAACTATAATCAATAACTCGTCAATGCTAGGGCAAGTTAAGCAGGAGCAGGAAATAGAACTCAAGGCCAAGGCAGAAATAGATACAGAGACTAATACTCAAACTGAGTCTAGTGTAAATTACCCTTTAGAACTTAAGTTAGAACAGAAATCTTATGTCGCTCAACCAGGAGAAGCTTTAATCATATCTGGTCAAATAATCCTCGATGGTGAAACTCAAGAAAGTAAATCTGGGGTGGATTTCAATCAGCTACAATCTCAGGACACCTTAACAAAAAAAGATTCTGGCATTACAGAAAAAAATATTCCTATAGTCAATGGAAGTTTAAGAATTTACTTGCGTAATCCTCAAACTTCTAAAGTTTTTATTGACGTAGAGCAAGCTTTACCAGAGCAACTGCCCCCTATTATTTTTTCTTGTATAATCAATGTGCCCGAAAATATTCAAACCAATCTTATATTAGGGGAAATTATTCTCACAGACCAGACAAATACTCTAGCCAATCAATCTTTTACAATTACAACTCCACTTCAGAATTGGTTAGCAACAATTGATGATAATTTTGTCGAGGATGACCATCAAGAAATTACTCCAAAAAAAGTTCTGCCAGCAAGAAAGGCAGATCAAAAACCTCCCTATTTTCAGGAATTAGTAGAAAAAATTAACCAGAGTCAACCACAACAGAAACTCGATCTAAATCAATCCTTACCCCTCAAAATATATGAATCTAAATCTAAATCTGTTGCAGTTGAAAAAGGCTCAGAATCACTAAAATTACCAGCATTTGGAAACCCACTACCGAATAATATGGCCAAGGATGCAACTCAGATTAATGATTTGTTGGCCAAATCCAAATCTACTACAGATGATGAACTAGATGATGTTTGGAGAGATTCAGAGCCGCCTCAAGAGCAGAAAAATTCACCATCAGAGATAGATGAGTCAGATTCACAAAGTCTTAATCAAGAGGAAACACTAGAAAACAATCAAAATCTTGTACCCTTTCCGACAAAATTGGCTCCGAGAAAAAAGGAATTTAAAGCTTTGCATTTAGAAGATAGATTCTTTTCTCGGTTAAATGCTTTGGTTAATGATTCTGAGTTGTTGCAATGGATGAAGGCTGCTTCTGTACCAACAACTGACGAAACAGACAGTAGCAGGAAACTAGAGAAGAGATCAGAGTCTAAACAGGAAGCTCAAACAGAGGAATTGGAGGATAATGACTCTATAAGTGTAGTTGTTGATGATGAAGAATTGAAGAGTGAAAACTACGAGCAAATTAATTGGGAAGCTCAAGAGTTTGTTGTTGAAGATGAAGAATCAGAATTGGTTTCCCCAAACCAGGAGCAGCAACGGGGTTTTGGTTTAGAAAATATTCCTCAGCAGCAGGATTCAACTCATTCTAACCGCCCTGACATTTTATCTCCTCAACAACCATTGTCAGTTCCTATTTTAGAAGTGCTGGCTCAAGATGTGATTGCTGGAAAAGTGACAAAAGTTAGAGTCCAATTACCAGAGGGTTTATCGAGAATTTATGTTAAAATATGGGTTTACGACCGCCAAGCTCAAGCGATAGTGACTGGACCACATTGGTTAACTGAGTTTATTCCTAATGGAATGGGGCAAGTAGAGGTAATTGCGGATTTGTATATTGCTTATGGTTGCTTGGAAATTCAGTTCGAGGCGATCGCTGCTGAAGTAGAAACTAACCGTGAAAGTCGTAAAGCTGTTGTTGAACGTTTAGTAGTTCCTCCTCCACCTCCTGCTCTGCCTTTCGACGATTTGACTCAGACTTGACATACTCCTGAGATGTTACGATTACGAGCCTCGCGGGATTCTTCAACTCGTTCACTGAGTTGCTGTTTATACAGAGGTGATGTCTGATCCTTATTTTAATACCTTATTTTAATCAATGATGTGCCTCCTCCTTTTCCTGGGGAGCGTTACCTCTTGGGCAAGACCAATGAGTATGTACTAGAGCAGGCCAGCCTTTGCGTAAGGCTTCTATACATACAGTATGGACTGTTAGTTGACAATCTAACATTTTTATCCCTTCTTTTTCAGCTTGCTTGTTGCTAATTGTGAGTATGGAATCAGAATCATCTTTAAACTCAAAGGTTTTATGACATTGAAGACAGACTAAATGGTGATGTTTATGATGGCGAGGGGAGTCGAGTTCATAATGTTTGTGGCCTTCTGGTAATTCTAGTTCTCGCAAAATACCTACCTTTGTCAATAAATGTAGTGTTCGATAAATAGTAGAGAGGCTAATTTGTTCCTGTTCATGTAGCAACAGATTGTATATTTCTTCTGCACTTAAATGTTTACCTTGAGGCAGACGTTGAAATAATTGCAAAATAGTTTCTCTTTGAGGAGTTAAACGCCAGCCTCTTTGATTAAGTTCAGACTTGAGTGAATTATAGTTATAGAATGCCATTTTTAAGATTGTCCAGATTCTTTCTGAATCAGAGCTTGACACTTTCCCGTTAAATCAAAGATGACAACGGTAGATTTTTGCCGAAAAGACTCATAGCTAATATTACAAAATATATACTTATTGAAATATTTTGGCAAGAGATAAATCAGATGGAGCAATGATCTGATTAGTTAAGTTAGGCAAGTTGCCAAATTTAGAGCAGTTTTAATTTAGTATTCAGTCTGAAGGAGCGATCAGCAACCAGAAACATTTACAAGGCTTGAGTCTAATACAAAATTCAAAAAAGATAGTTACAGTAAATCGTGAGTAGTAGGGTGGGCAAATATTTATTTATCACGCCCGCCTCGACAAATTTGGCATTTTTTGCCCACCTTGCATATACCTCTTTCTCAGTCTTAACCCCCTAAAACTTTGTAGCAATATTTATT
>JAJEAQ010000508.1 GCA_022822685.1 Trichodesmium sp. jk18x7bins.61 | reverse complement strand
TGGCGAGGTGGCTCAACGTTGAGCCTGTAACCGACATGAATGGCATTATGCATGAGAAATGTGGTCAAGAACTAGACCATCAAAACCCCGCCGGGGCGGGCGAGGTCTTATAATGAGCGCACTCCTAATTCAGAAGATAGGTTTGCTATCCACACAGGGTTTAAATATCACCTCAGCTCATACCGCGATCGCTCAAAACCCCGCCGGGGCGGGCGAGGTCTTATTGTCGGTTGAGCCACCTCGCTACTTGTTGAGCCTGTCGCCGAAACAGGGAGCCGACAGGCTCAAAGAAGAATCCCGCGTTGTCGCGTCAGCGCCACGGAGTGAGTATGTCAAAATTTACAGCAATAGTTTTTATGGAGGCGCTAAAGCGCAACTACGAACGGTGTTATTCTCTATACATCACTGAAAGCTGGAGGATATATAATTTTTCCTCTATATTTCTCTTGATAATCACTTAGGGGTTTAGCCATAAATGCTGCTTCTGGTACGGGAAAAGGTGATTCTATTTGATAGTTAGTTGAGGGTACAAAACCAAACTTAGGATAAAACCAACTATGCCCTAATACTATGACTAAAGGCTCTCCTTTTTTATCTGCAATTTCTAATCCTGTTGTTATGAGTTTTTTCCCTACTCCTTGATTTTGAAATTGTGGTAAAACTGCCATTGGTGCTAAACCTAAAACTCTAAATTTTTCTGCTCCTACTAAATCAATGTAACTAAATAAAATATGACCAATGCTCACTCCATCAATTTTGGCAATTAATGAAAGTTCTGGAATATAACGGTCAGACTTACGAACTTTTTCAACTAACTGAGCTTCATTAATTTGTCTGAAAGCTTGTTCGTTAATATTAACCACATCTTGATAATCTGCTGCTGTTTCCGGACTAATTCTGATTTGATCGGTGTTGATATTCATGATTCTCCAGGATTGACTTGATTAACTTCCGACTGACTATTTGCCTCTTCAATATTTTGATGATTTTTATGTTCTGCCTGTAGTTTTCTAATTAAATTGATTTTAGCCTGAAAATCAATATAATGGGGTAGTTTTGAATGTTGTACAAACCCTTGAGCTTGGACATTATCTGAGTGATACAAAACAAATTCTGGATCTTGAGCTAGCCCTTTAATTTCTTCTCCTAATTCTTGAGCCTGTATGGCACGATCTACTAAGGCCATTGACATAGCTTTACGTTCGTTATAGTCGAAAAGTTAAACCATAGCCACGAGTAAGCTGTGGTGGTGCTTCCTTACTACCTGTAAACATATTTAGATTCTCAACTTCGGTAATGGTAATTTCTGCGTTCGCTATTTCAAAGCCCAATTCTTCAGGAAAAATCATCACCTCCACTTCACTCATTTTTATTTCTCCTGCAAAAGGATGAGTTCGGCCATAACTTCTCTGAGTTGAATAGCCTAAACTTTTTTTACGTTTAGCTTCTGCTTCCAGAAATTCTATAACTATAGACTTCACAATCTGATGCCATTCTGGAAGTTGCATTAAGCCATCCCATAAAGCAGCAAGCTCAGAATGATGATGCGATCGCCCTGCTACATAACCGAAACCCAAAACTTCATCTATTTTAATTGTACAGCGAGTCATAGTTATCTCCCCCAGATTAAATATTTGTCCTGCATCTCCAACACGGCCTCGCACCATTGTCAAACCTATTTCTGGTGGCCTGATAAAGATATATGAGGGAAAAGTTCCTACCTCTGCTACTTTTGTCTCTAACTGCCTCAAATCAGCTTTGGCTATGGTGGCTATCTATCCCTGTCGCATTTCCCTACCAGTTTTACTATTAACAGTTTTAACTTATTATAGTTTTTTACGTAAGTCCTGCTTTAATTATTGAAGCTTTATATTTGACCAGCATTTAGTGAAATATTTTGACTAAATTACTGTGAAAATATTAGTATTCAAGTATTGAACAAACACACGTAAACGTAACATCTGTAAGGATTCAGGTCCTATAGAAAAGCCTATAAATCTTGAGGGATAAGCATTTCCGGCAATTGCCGACCCCATCCTATTCTCAATTCTAGATTGCTACAAGCCTTTGTTTTCGTTATTATTGAGAATGAAGCTGTTAAATTGCTGAGTCAGTAGTTTTCAGAAGTCTCTCTATAACTGGGTTTGAAATACCTGAATCCTTACTAACATTTAGCAATTTAGGAGGTGGAGGAGAAATTTCTATTGCCTGAGTATTTTGATTACTTTTTACAGATAACTTGCCATTTGGGGCAGATTTGCTTGTATTTCTCCGAACAACTCAAAATTCGGCTTCAAGCCATTAGTGTATCTGACTGGCAGGATAAACTTCATTGATTGAGCCATATCTTTGTACCTGTGAATGTTGAGGATTTTTAGTTACTTGACTATTTTTTCTTCACTAAAAAAAATATTTAAAGATATAAATTCTAAGATGCCATGAACCGTGAAGCATTACCAGTTTATACTCAAATTGCTGAAAAGTTACGCCAAAATATCCATCAAGGAATTTATCAAGTAGGGGACAAATTACCAACAGAATCTCAACTCAGTGAATACTTTGCTGTTAACCGTCATACTTTACGTCGAGCGATCGCCATGTTAGAAAATGAAGGTCTACTGAGAGTTGATCAAGGTCGTGCGTGGGACTTTTGTTGTTGGTATTCCTATTAAATATGTTATCGGTAAACGGGTGCGCTATAATCAAACACTTATAGCTCAGGGGCAAAATCCTAGTTTTCAATTGTTACAGGTGGTTAAACTACCTGCTGATAGTATTATAGCTGAAGGGTTAGAGGTAGAAATTGGTACTTCTGTAGCTTTAATTGAACGTTTAGCCTTTGCAGATGGTCAACCTATTAGCATTAGTAGTAGTTATTTTCCTTTACATCGTTTCCCAGATATTATACATGAGGAAGCAATCGAGTTTTTGCAAGAGAAATACTCCATTTCTATGTTGTTAAGAGAACTATATAATAGCGATCATATTCGTTTGAGAACTCATGTTTATGCTCGTATAGTTCAAGAGCAAGATGCTGCTCTTTTAGAAGTTTCACTTAATCATCCCATTTTGTTAGCAGAGTCGATAAATGTAGATCAGAATGGCAAGATTATTGAATATGGAGTGACTATATTTAGAGGCGATCGCATGGAATTAGTATTTGAAAATGAATCTCCTTAGATGATATCTACAAAATTAATATAATTCTTGAATACCAAATAGTTTAGGACTACTTTCCACTCAAATCTCTCCTTTAAATAATGTTTTTCATGAAGTTGAGAGATTGTTTGTAAAACTCAGATTAAATTCTTGCGTAGGATGGGTTAGGGGGAAATATTTCCTTGTACTCATCATAATTCTAGTTATCCGCCGTAACCCACAAGAATTCAACACTCTAGCTATCTTAATATTTAATTTACAAACAGTCTCTGAGTAATGTTCTAGGGAATCCTCCTCCCTATGCCTAACGGTAGGCTTACGCCTTTCATGTCGGCGACAGGCTCAACAGCGCCGAGAGGGTTCAAAAAATAAAGTTTAAAGGCATAAGGCCAAAAGCAGAAAGTATTTCTGCTAAAATTATGTAGTCTACTTCAGGTGAAAAACTTTGTAATTGCTAGTTAAAAATTATCTTTATATTTGAGCTTTTTGAGAATTATCGAACTGTTTTTTGGCTTTTTCTAACTGTTGCCATAGCTCCTGAACCTGCAGATAAGCTAATTTTGCTGAAATTTTCCCGGCTGTTTGTAAACCACTGATATAGCTTATTTTATGGGAAAATTCTTGTAATTTTTGATCGAAAGTGATATTTTCTGGTATCGGTTGATCATAATAACGAGTTCGTGTATACATAAATTCATCAGAAATAAATCCTGGATTGCCTCGCTATCATAAGAGATTTAGGGGTGAAAGGAAAGCAGCTAGCAGAATAAACTACTTTCCGCCAAAAAAAGCAATGGGAAAGGTAGGCCAGAACTAGGAAGAAGTTGGCCTCTTTGGAGCAGCCTTGGAGGTCGTTATACCTATGGGTACAATCCTTCACTCATATGATAGGTTTTGAACGCACTCATCTATAATCTTTGATTTAGATGGAGACTGTGCGGGGGATTCTGTTCAATAAATTTTCTGGTTTTATACCAATTTTATAAAACATTGCTACAATGCTTTCCCCTACTGTTAAGAATCTAGAGATTAACATTGTAACTACCTTTTTTGAATTTGGTATTAGAGATTATCATCATATCAATTTTTATTGACTCATGTTTAGCATTTTTGATTTGACTTTACAAATATTGATTTTTGGTCAAATTCCATCTAATAATTCTAGTATTTTTACCTAAATAATCAATAATTATTATCTAAAGTATGATTAATGAGAGTAATATTTGTAATTAAGTTAAAAAGCTGTCAGAGACTGTTTGTCAAACTGAGATTAAATTCTGGCGTAGGATGGGCCATGGGGTCGAGATCTCCTCATAATACCCCGTCGGGGCGGGCGGGGTTTACCTTAAGGGCGGGGTTTAAATAAATAATTTTAG
>JAJEAQ010000220.1 GCA_022822685.1 Trichodesmium sp. jk18x7bins.61 | reverse complement strand
CTCCGAATAGGAGCATTTATTTTCTAGTAATAAAGTGGCTAATAAATCAGATAAATCAGTTGAATTAAGATGATATTTTTGCTCTTAGACCCCGCCGGGGCGGGCGGGGTTTTAATAAATATCTTTAATACTGATTACACCATACAAATCAACTATTTTAGGGATTAAACGTTGAGCCAGTCGGCTCCCTGAAAGGCGTTGCCTAGGGTTAGCTACATCGCTCATGAAGAGATAGTTATGGTGGGCGTTTGACTATTTTCGGAGATGTCTAATTCTTTAATGCCTCGATTAATGCTTCTACACGAACTGGCTTACCAATATAATCATTCATTCTCACCTCCAAGCATTCCTCGCGATCGCCCCGCATCGCGTGAGCAGTCATAGCTACAATCCAAGGCCGTTTCGCTTCACAGAACATTTTGCAGATTCATCTTGTCGCTTGTAAACAATCCATTTCCGGCATTTGTACATCCATCCATGAAAACCATATCGTACTGTTGGCGACGCACTGCCTCCACAGTTTTTAATCCATTATTAGCTATATCAGCACGATAACCAAGCCTCTGCAAGGATAGTAAAGCGACTTTCTGATTCACATTCACATCTTCCACAATCAGGATGCGCAATAGCAGCCCTACTTCTGTTTCATTACTTAAAACTAACTTTGTTTCTGAAGTGTTAGGCTTAACCGATATAATTTGTCTTCCTAGTATAGAAACTAACATCTCATATAACTGAGACTGTTTAATTGGCTTACTCATAAATGCTACAAATGAAGCTCTACCAGCAATTTATTCTGATGTCAATTTTCCTACTGAACTGAGCATCACTAAAGGTATTGCTCTATAATTTGGTATAGATTGAATTTGTTCAGCTAAAGTTAAACCGTCAATTTCTGGCATTTGCAAATCCAGTATCACAATGTCAAAAAAATCCCCAGAGCGAATTAAATTTAAAGTTGCCGCTTTTGACTCCACTGCCTCCACCTTCATTCCCCAAGATTGTAACTGTAGAGTCAGAATTTGACGATTAGTTGCATTATCATCTACTACGAGTATATGCTTTCCAGTAAGTTCAGGTTGTAGTTGTTTGAGGTTAGATTCTGTAGTACTCTCAGTTGCTATTGCTATCATAGTAAAATGAAACGTGGAACCTTTACCAACTTCACTTTCAACCCACATTGTGCCGCCCATAGCTTCACTTAACCTTTTGCTAATGGCTAATCCTAGCCCTGTACTCCCATACTGTCTTGTCATGGAAGCGTCAATTTGACTAAAAAGCTTAAATAATCTTTCTAATCGATCGCTAGGAATCCCTATACCTGTATCTTTAACAGCAAATTCAATCTCATATAGATTATCAACAGGAGTCGGATTTTTTTTAGTTACAGAGTCTGAACTTTCTTGGCTATTGTCGAATTGCTTGCTTTTTCCCCGACTCCCCTCTCCGTTATCAATATATTCTGAATCAGATAATAAAGTATTATCTGATAACCATTTTTTCCCGTTTACTGAAATAACCACTTCCCCACTAGCAGTAAATTTAACTGCATTAGAAAGTAAGTTAGCCAGTATTTGGCGTAGCCTTGTCACATCTCCTTCTATTGCTTCAGGAGTATCTTTATGAATAACATAAGCTAACTCTAAACCCTTAACCTGCTCGGGAAGATACTAAATCTAAAGCTGATTCTACACAACTGTGGAGATTAAAAGGTTGATCTTCTAATTCTAGTTTTCCAGATTCAATTTTAGAAAAATCGAGAATATCGTTAATAATTGTGAACAACGAATCATTACTATTACGAATAGTATCTACAAAATCTTGCTTTGCTGTTGAGAGTCTAACTCTGTATCCAGTAATAGCCCTGTCATGCCAATTATTGCATTCATGGGAGTTCTAATTTCGTGACTCATCATTGCCAGAAATTCACTTTTAGCTCGATTAGCCGTTTCTGCTTCTTGCTTGGCTAATTCTAATTCTAAATTTTCAGTTTGTAATTGTATTTGTCGTCGTTTTTCCTGCTCTAAGTGATGAGCTTGTGCCAGAACAATTCCTACTTGTGCAGCTACTGACTCTAATAGCTCAATTTCCTCATTTGTCCAATGACGGAAGCGATCGCACTGATGTAGAACAATTACTCCATTTGGCTCTCCTTGATACGAGGTACGAATGGCTAATAGTGACTTTACCCCTAATAAACAACAAACTTCAGTCTCTCTCATTATTAATGGATCAGAATAAGTATTTTCCCTACTAATCGCCTTGTCTTGCTCTAATACTTTTTCCAGATGCTCATTTTCTGGCAATTCCAATGATAAACCTTGCATAGATTCATATCCAGGCTCAAGATGTTCAGCCACTAGAGGAACTTGTGGCGATGGTTGAGCAATGTAGCAATAAATTAAGCATCGATTTACTTGAAATATTTCACCTATCAGTACAACTGCTGTTTGAAAAATTTTCTCACTTTCTAGATTAGAACGAATTTCTGTACTTAGCTGTTTATGAAGTAAAACTTGTTTGCTTTGATTTGCTAAAGTAGCTTTTGAGGAATTACGTTCTATTAAATTTCCCACCCATTGTGCCATTAGTTTTAATATCTGGCGAGCGCTCTCTTTAAAGGGTTCCTGCCAAGTATGTGGGCTGGTAAAGCTCAGAGTGCCATAAACTTTCCCCTCCACCATCACAGAAAAACCAATATAAGCCTCTAGCTTAAAAAATGTCTGGGCATCAGCAGGATGATTTCACCATTCTGAATTTCCTGCATTTTCAAAACTAATTGGCTCTTTTTCTTGAATAGTTTCCCTACAATAAGTTTGTTTTAAATGATTCCTATCTCCTACCTTTATAGGAAAAGGAAATCCCTGGGGCAACTGGGAAGCAACCACCTCATAAGTTTCTCCTGCAATATGAACTAGGATACCTATATCTGTCTTAAATCCCATTCGCCCTATACTCAAAATTCTTTGTAAAAGAGTATCAAAATCTAAGTGAGTGTCTGCGGCTACTGTATAGAGACTACAAATAAATACTCCTGCTTCTTTTAGTTTATTTTCTGTCTGTCTTTGTTGGGTAATATCAGTAGCAGTGAACAAAAATCCAATTATTTTACCTTCACTATTCCTGTGATTTTTTACTACTACACTTACTAAAACTTCAGAACCATCTTTTTTAAGATAGTACCATTCTTGAGCCTCAGAAATTCCTTTTCTTGCTGATTCTACTAAAACATCAAAATCTTTGATTGAGTTATTTAACTTCTTAGTTAGTTCTTTGCTACGTGCTATTAGTTAAGATGCTTTATGAAAGAATGTGAAATTCTTCTTACCAATTACTTCCTCTCTATGATAACTCAACAACTTCTCAGCACCAGAATTAAATGTGGTAATCTTACTCTTAACATCTGTAGCTATAATCGCCACTTCTGTGGCTGCGTCAAGCACCTGTTGTTGGTTAGCATTCAAATCCACAAGTTCTTTCTATGCTAATTTATAATTTGTAATGACTTCGCTGAATACAATTACACCACCCACATCGCCTTTGCCATTATGCCAAGGATACATTTCCCATCTGATCCAATTTAGAGAAGCACCGGTTTTTGGCACCAATCCTCTTCACATTTTTGAACTTCTCCTGCTAGACAAGCTTTATACATTTGTTGCCAGCGATCGGAAATACTAGGAAAAACTTCATGATGACTGCGCCCGATAATATCTTTCTGTGTCAACCTATAATCACTTAACCAACGCTGAGTTATAGTCGACGCCCGATATTATTCGGGGCGCCTCTACTTCAGAACCGGACGTGAGACTTTCACCTCATCCGGCTCCTGGTTAGTCTAGGATTTTTCCAAGCTCATGTGTTCATAGTGATGACAATGGCTGTGGAGTGCC
>JAJEAQ010000761.1 GCA_022822685.1 Trichodesmium sp. jk18x7bins.61 | reverse complement strand
GGCAAAGGCAACAGCAGTCAACCTCAAGCATTAGTAGAACAAGTATTAGCCGGAGCGATAGGATTAAAATTACATAAATACTGGGGCACTACACCCGCAACTATCGACATCTGAATACGATGTGCAAGTAGCATCCACACTGACACTCTCAACGAAGCAGGGTTTGTAGAAACTACTATAGCTGCTTTTAAAGTACCATACTGAAGGTGCAGGAGGTAGTCATGCTCCAGATATTAGACTTGTTGCGTAATAAAAATTGAAATGGTTCAAAAACTGACTATGTAAGGCTTTCATATATTTGATATCAAAAAGACTATACACCTTTGACAGAATAAGGTTTTTAGCCACTTTTTTAGCTTAATTCGCAACAAGTCTATTATCAAAGTTTGCGGTAATGCAAATGTGCTACCTTCCTCTACTAATCCCACTCGCCCCTACACACTCAATACTTTGGAAGAACATCTGAATATGTTGATGGTGTGTCATTACTTAGACCGAAATATTCCGGAGGATGTAGCTTTTGCTGAGTCTCGGATTCGCCGAGAAACTATTGCTGCGGAGGATATATTGCACGATTTGAGAGCATTTAGCATGATTGCTTCTGACTCCCTGGCTATGGGGCACGTGAGGGAAGTGATTTTGAGAACTTGGCAGACTCTTATAAGATGAAGGTGCAGCGGGGAACTTTGAGTGGAGAGTCTGGGGAAAATGATAATTGGCGAGCCAAACCCTATGTGGCAAAATACACAATCAATCCGGCGATCGCTCACAGTCTTGCTGAGTATGTAGGTTCTGTAGAAGTAGGAAAGTTAGCAGATTTATGTTTGTGGCAACCTGCAATGTTTGGGGTAAAACCGGAAATTGTGATTAAAGGCGGGGCGATCGCTTATGCCCAGATGGGAGATGGGAATGCTAGTATTCCCACTCCACAACCTGTGATTATGCAGCCAATGTTTGGTAGTTTTGGAGGAGCGATCGCTGCTACTTCCTTCACCTTTGTTTCTCAAGCTGCCCTGGAAAGTGATATTGCTGCCCAACTGAAGTTGAGTAAGCCAACAGTCGCAGTAGCAAATACTCGCCAGATTGGCAAACGTGATATGAAGTTAAATAATGCTTTGCCAGAAATAGAGGTTGACTCCGAAATTTATGAAGTTAGGGCAGATGGTGAATTGTTGACTTGTGAGCCGGCAACAGTTTTACCAATGGCACAGCGATATTTTCTGTTCTAGTAGCTTGTTTGTAGTTGGGATGCCACCCTATTCTTTGAATTATAGGGCGACATCCCAACTACGAACTTTATTAAGTAGTTAGGTATAATTATAGCAGTTTTCATTAATATAGACCACAGTTATCAGTACTCTGACTCCATGAATTTTAGGCATACTTACTGCTATTTTTGTAGTCTACTTTTGTGAAAACCGCTATCAATAGAAAACCCTCTGTGCTATATTGCCCTTGTTGAATAAACCCCTTCTTTTTTTGGTAGTAGTGCATAGTAATGGTAGAGGTTGTGGGGCGATGATTTTTTGACAACCCAGTTCTCACAAAACTCAAGGATATTTGCCGGAATCAAGATTTAGCTGAATACCAAGTTTTACTACTCACCATTACTATGCAGGACTACCTTTTTTTTGTTTTACCGAACATGATAGACTGTTTGTCAAGCAAATATTAAGATAGCTATAGTGTTTAATTCTGGTGGGTTACGGCGGAAAGTAAAATTCTGGTGAGTGCAAAGAGATATTGACCAAATGGCCTACCCTACGCAAGAATTTAATCTGAATTTTACAAACAACCTCTGATATAATCTGTGCCTTCTAGTGGAGCTAGCTGACAAACTCCTTGAGCTTCAGTGCGTCAAGGAGTCTAGAATCTTATAGAACAAGATAGGCAATTTTGCGATCGCGGGATGGTGTTATGCACCATCCCTTCCATCGCTGGCTATCCCTAGTTTACTGTTTACGGTTTACTATTTTCCACATTCACAACCTGTGTGACAGCAACCTGCACCATCAGGATGACCGTTAGCACAAGCATCACAACAATAGTTTTTACCATCCTTCTTTACAGCTGTTTCTAGGGGAACAATACACAGGCAACATCCACAAGCACATTTCATTTGATTTACTGTAGTCATTTTCACTTTCCTCCTTAATTTTTTTATTTTTCACTTAATTGTTCATATTTATAATTTAGCCTATAAATATGTTTTTAGCAATTATTGTATATTTTCTTAACAAAGATAATGACATCTATTCTCATACTTATATAATAAAAATGAGATTAATTATCATAATCTGATAATGGAAACGATTCTAATATTCCGATTTTTTTTGTTAACTACTAAAACTATAATGAAAGAAATGAAAAATCTCGTTGTTGCGATATCAGATAACTCCCATCATAATTACTCACGCTGAAACCTTAGCCCAGGCTTTTAAAAGCAAACTATGGTTAATCCATATTGCTGAACCTGAGCCAGATTTTGTTGGCTTTAAGACTGGAACTCAGCCTAAATGCGATCGCAAGGCTCAAGAGTTTCGCAAAGAACATCAGCAGATTCAAGAGAGAGCAGAGGAACTACGTCAAAAAGGTCTTGATGTAGTTATTACCCTAGGGGTTCCACTGTAGAGACAATTTTAGCAGAAGCCAAAAAATTAGTCGCTGATTTAATTATTGTTGGTTCTCATGGGCGCAGTAGCATTGAGAATTTTTTTGTAGGAAGCGTGAGTGAGGGTATTTTGCAGAGTGCCCATTGTCCAGTTTTAGTAATTCCTGCTAGCCTTGAAATAGACTGAGTTTGATATCAAACTCAACGACTTTGTGACATGAATATCTTGAAACCCCTGATGCCTAAGAATTTATCATTAATGTTTTTTATTGATCAATTCTTAGAGAACAGGCTGATCACGTTTTTGTGCAACAAAGCCACCTCAACATTAAAAAATTAATCGTTATACCATTTCTGAAAAAATCTGTTATACTTATAAAAGCAGTTGGTGAAACTGCTAAATCATCCCTAATTTACGAAAAGAAATGGTTGCTTATTGTCATTTGGAAATAAAAGAAACATCTACTCAACTACAAAAAATTTTAAATCAACAAAAAACGGCTGCATCATATCGTAAAATTCAAGCTTTATATTTGTTAAAAACGGGGCAAATAAAAACAGTTACAGATATAGCGATCGCTTTAGGAGTGCATCGAGTTAGCGTTCAAAGGTGGTTTAAACAATATAATGAGGCAGGATTAGAATCATTATTAACTGTTAGAAAAAAAACTGGTCGCCCGAAAGCTATTTCACCATTAGCAGAAACAGGATTAAGAGAGAAATTGGGCGATCCGAATCATGGATTTCAAAGCTATGGAGAGATTCAAAATTGGATTTTATCTGAATACGGCGAAGATATTGATTATAAAACGGTTTATGGTTTAGTTAGATATAAATGCCAAGCTAAATTAAAACCTACCAGAAGATTATCTACTAAAAAACAGTCTAAACGAAAGCTGCCAAAATTTTGACATGGCTGACGGTAAATCCGGCGCGATCCCGCTAGGGGAGCTTCAGGATGAAAGCTAGTGGGTTCTGTGGCCAAAAGATTGAAAGACAAAATACTTGAGTGCAACTTTGGTGTTAAGTAACGATACTCCTTCCTTTTGGCAACAGAACCTTGAGTTTTATGGAGAATGGCGATCGCGTAGGTGTTGAGAAATGGCGCAATCTCAATATCTTTTTCACTCACCCCGATAGAATTACTCTTCCTCCTCAAATACTGGCGGCCAAATTTATGAGTTCGGCAATTCCCAACCGGGCAATAATCCGGGAATAGTTAAACTGTCTCCATCTGCTAAGACTATTGGTTCCTCAGCAGTACGATATACAGTCACAGTCAAATTTTTTGGACCTACTAAAATGCCTACTTGACTTCCCAACTCGATAAATTTTTGCAGTTTTTCTACTAGGGGTTTAATATGATATGATGCCGATCTGACTTCGATAGTTAAGTCTGGCGCAATTTCGGCAAAAGTATGGGGAGCTTGACGCATCTTTTGAGCGAGAACGAAGGACACATCTGGTCCGCGTAAGTTGCCATCAGATAGGCGAAAACCTGCTGAGGAACCTGTAACTCGTCCCAATTTGCGGGGGAGTACCCACATACTGAGAAAGGTGATTAATCGAGGGATAATTTCTTCGGAAACGTAATCTGATCATCCCATAATGATAATTTGACCGTCAACTAATTTCATTCGGTAGTCCAGATGGGCTTCTGTTAGTTGTTTTTGGATTTTTTCTAAGTCTGCAACTGTTAGATACATAGATTTTATCTACTTTTGACCTTGAGACTGTTGATGTCATTATCGCCGACAAAGTTAGGGATGGTAGAGGAGAAATCATTACAGGTATTACGCAAGTACGCTATATGTAGTTTTTTAATTTCATGATATATCTGTATTTAGTTAGTAAGTTGGAACGCAGCATTCCAACACTGCCGATACAAAATTATATCAAATCCGGTTCTTGTCGGCTAGTTATCTCCTATCCCCAAATCCACCCTAGGCATAGACTTTGACTTTATTGAATACCTCCTTACTAAAGCGGATTTGGTATCATTTCTATACCAGGGAAAGGCATCACCTTAACCGAAACTGCAATCGGAAATATTCCGACTGAAGAATCCCACGCAGCTCGCCATCGCGCACCGGAGTGAGTATGTCAATCTTGTTTCCTTTCTTTTAATTTTAGCAATATTTCATCATGTACTTCCCGCGTAATTGGATATAAATAAGCCAACAATAATCCAACTATTAAAAACATAGTAGGCAATGGAGCAATTGCCACACGAATTGCCAAAAGTGCCGACTCTGGTTGAGTGGGCGGAGTTTCCCCAGGAATATTTTCAATAAATCCAGCAATATCCAAAGCTATACCTACTAAAAACAACCCAATAGCTAATCCCACTTTTTGCAAAAAAACCATCAACGAGTAAAAAATGCCTTCCCTTCTTTGCCCTGTATTTAATTCATCTAAATCAATTACATCTGGTATCATTGACCAAGGGACTAAATAAGCTGTAGAAACTCCAAAGCCAGCAATTACAGCTAAATAATACATTAAACTAACTTGTCCTGGTTGGACTAAGAATAACCCACCTTGAGCCAAAATCCACAAACACACACCTAGAAAATAAACAACTTTTTTACCCACTCTTTTACTCACAAAACTCCAAACAAATAACATAATTAAAGCAGTACCTTGAACAGCGATCGCTACTTGAGGAAAAGTTGCTTCTGGTAACTGCATCCAGTTAATTACAAAATAAGGTAAAATTGAGGCTGTTAATTGCACCCCTAGCCAAGAACACAAATAAATACCAATTACAAATAAAAACGGACCATTACTAAAAGCTACTCGCAATTGTGCAATGATGGGTAAATTAGTATTATGATCTTCTTGTTGTTGGAGATTAGAAAGTGTGCGGTCGCGAGTCCCCAAAAAGCACCAATATATAGGTAAAACAGAAATTATTGCACAAACAATACCTAAAACTATATATTGTTGAGTCGGAGCGTCTTTAAAAACAGCAAAAATCAATTGCGCTATCACTAAAGACAGGATACTCCCACCAATAGAAAAAGCAAAACGAAAACTGTTTAAACTGGTACGTTCATTATAATCTTTTGTCAGTTCAGGAATTAGGGCACTGTAGGGAAGACTAACAACGCTATAAGCCAGATTAGATAAAATAGCAATTACCACATAATACCAGAATAAAAAAGATTGATTTGTATGAGGAACTATCCACTGTAAAAAGAATAAAATACCAAAAGGAATAGCACCAAAAACCATCCAAGGATAACGTCTACCCCAAGGATGAATAGTGCGATCGCTCATCACTCCAATGATCGGGTCATTAATCGCATCAGAAATTTTCCCAATCATCAAAATACTACCTGCTATGGCAGCAGGCAAACCAGCAACATTAGTAAGAAAATATAGCAAGAAAAAGACCTGAATATTAGCACAAATTGCTAGACCTAAATCACCAGCGCCATAAGCTATTTTTGTCCAGAAGCTCAGTTTTTCAGTTGCAGGAGAATTGTTCATAAATAGTTAATAAAAAAATATAGAAGCAGCAGTAGCAGATTCCCAGTGCGAGCATCTTGCGCCCAGAGGAGTAGAGTAGGGAGAAATCTAGTAGTTTTTCGCTAGGATATACATTATCAGTCATCAATTAAACTGTTAACTTTTTCAAGGTTTCGCCACATGAAAGGTAGTAGGTTTGAATCCCCCACTATAAATACCAAATTTAAAAACGCAAAGGAGCTTGTATAGGCCGAGACAAACTTCTACCTAACTCAATTGTGCTACCAAAAATAACACCAATTAAACCAGATACAGCTAACAAGATAACAACTACCAAATTAAAATCGCCCCAATCAGGTAAAGGTGATAACCGTTGCATAATTACTGGTGTTAGCAAAGTGATAATAATTAAGGATACCATAGGCACTGCCATAGGCCTAGGAACTTCTGGGGCCCGTCTAGTTTTAGGTTGAGGTGTACTCAAGAATGCAAGACGGAAAACACGGGTTAAGTTTAAAGTAGTCAAGAAGTTAACAAATAACAAAACAGGTACTACCCAAGGATCGATAATCCCAAAAATGTCTAAACCTTGTCGCAATACTCAGAAACCTCCTAGAGGTAATAATCCCACTAAACCCGCAGTTCCTACTAAGAAAGAAGTTGTAGTAGCTGGCATTCGAGAGCACAACCCTCCCATTTCAGTTAGGTCTTGATTATTAGTAGTTAATATTACACCTCCAATGCTCATAAATAACAGTGCTTTGGCAATGCCATGAACTAAGAGTAATAGCAAGCCAAAACCTGCCCATTGTGTACCCACAGAAATGAAGACTAAACCTAAGTAAGCACTGGTGGAATGAGACAAAGCACGCTTAAGATCAATTTGAGATCCAGAGCAACTAGAGAAGCTCCGATCGCGGTTATAGTTCCAATCATCACCAACACATCTCTAGCGATGGGAGCAATAACTAAAATGGGCTGCATTTGGATTAGTACATAAGCTCCGATAGAAACCACTACAGTATTGCACAAAATTGAGGCTTGGTTTGGACTTTCCATCGCTTCATCCAACCAGAGATGTAGAGGAAATTGAGCGCATTTACCTATTGGCCAGGCAATTCAAGCCAAACCTAACAGATTAGATGTAATTGGAGAAAGTTCTACTGTTTCGGCCCATTGAGATAGATCGCTAAAGTTCATACTCCCAGCCAGAGCTGATATAGCAACTACTCCCATTAGTAATAAAACATCTCCTACCCGTTTGGTTAAAAACCCATCTCTAGCAGCAGTTACTACTAGGGGTTGAGCGTACCAGAAACCAACTAATAGGTAGGTAGAAAGGGTGAGCATTTCTAGCAAAGCATAGGAAATAAACAAAGAGTCGCTGATAGTTAAGCCACTCATTGCAACTTCAAAAAATCCCATCAGTCCAAAAAACCTAGCTAGCGCCCAATCCTTTTCTAAATATCCTCAAGCATAAAGCTGGGCCAATAAACTGAGACCAGTTACAACTTCCATGGCCCCAATAGTGACTGCTGAGATATTGACACACTCACTCCGTGGCGCTGACGCGACAACGCGAGATTCTTCTTGAGCCACCTCGCCACATGGGCGTGGTGGCTCTACCGACAAATTGTCGATCGCGGTATGAGCTGAGGTGATATTTAAACCCTGTGTGGACAGCAATCCTATCTTCTGAATTAGGAGTGCGCTCATTATAAGACCTCGCCCGCCCCGGCGGGGTTTTGATGGTCTAGTTCTTGACCACATTTCTCATGCATA